>CAZXWU010000073.1:0-8423 GCA_964644495.1 uncultured Tissierella sp. | reverse complement strand
ATAAAAGATTATACTGATAATTGCTTAGATCTTTGTCTCCTTTACCAAATCTCCTGTTCTCCAATATATCTAAAATAGTAAAGGCTGTTTGATAGATTACTATTCTATTTTTGTCCAATAGGGCTTTGGCTATACAATTACATAAATATGTCTTGCCAAGACCTGTTGTCCCATAAAACAATAGATTGTCTCCATTATTATCATCAAAATTATTTACAAAGCCTTCAGATATACCTAAAATATCCAGCATATTTTCTCTAGGAGTCATGACTTCACTTTCAAAAGACTGATTTGCAAATAGATCAATATTGAAATTCTTAAAGTTCTCTTTTTCCAAAACATGCTCGATATTGGACATCTTGTATGCCCGAGATACCATCTCCTGGTTTAGACAGCTACATCTCCTATTATTCTTTAAATATCCAGTATCTTCACATCGGCTACAATCATATCTTAAATCCATATAATCCAATTCTATATTGGATTCAGTTAGGAGAAATGCCTTTTCCATCTTCAATTTTTCTATTCTTTCTTTTGCTTCCTCCATGATATCTTTGTATTTATTTGGGCTGATAATCACTGCTTTAGACATATCAAGTCCTATCTTTTGAATGTCTTCATCTATTCTCTTTACAGCAGGCATTTTACTATATACTTCCTTGACCCTTTTTTTTCTTTCTTTTTCATTTCTATCCCTTTTGTTTTCATATTTGAGTGTAATTTGTTTTATCATATCCCTATACATAATTACATTTCTCCTTTTCACCTTTGACCATAGTTTTCCCTTTTCCTTCTAGCCATCTTCTCTAATTCATCAGATGAGTATTTTTCCGTCCTTTGCTCAAAGTTGTGAAATCTTGTTGTTGCAGCCTTTGGTCGCCTAACTTGTGCCTTCTTCGACTTGCTATCTGTTTCAGATGGTTTGTCCAAGGTCTCTATATCTTCTACGGATTTTATACCTTTTTTATACCAACTTTTTAAGATCCCATTTACATATCTAATACTAGGTGTTGGATTTTTATCTGCTTCACAAGCCTTTAATACCACATCTAGGCTATACTTGTATTCATTGAACCATATATCTATTAACTCTGTTTCATCTGCTCTAACCGGTCGTTTATCTAAGCCAAGGGCTTTCATAATCCTTTGATGTAGATAATATTTTTCGTCCCTATCTTTAAAGAATTCCATTATTGCTTCCATGTTTGTCAAACCCTCATCATACCAATTCCTGACGATTCCTTCTACATAGCTTATTTTCCTAACACCTTTTCTCTCTACTCCATAGGTAAATGCCTTTTCTATTACATCTGGGTTCATATTATAATCTGTTATCCAGCTTAAGATCTTTTGCTTTTCCAATGGAACAGTTTGTCGTCTCATTATATGATCTATGTTGTTGAACATATTATTTATTTCTGGTATCTTATTTGCCTTGATCAAATCCTCAGTGCTATGTTTTGCAGGCTTAACATTATCTGCTTCACTAGTAAATAATTTAATATTATTTTTAATATATAATTGCTTTAAGTTAAAAAATTTAACTTTATAGTTAAAACTTTTTTCATCATCCATATAAGTCTTTTCTATAATACCTTTACTCTCCCAAAAATCCCAAGCATGAAGAATATCTTCTAAGGGTATGTTTAGGTGCTTTGAAATAGTCACATTGTTTACATCTATATTAAGATCTTTATCATGGGCATATTTATAACCTAATAGATATACCTTCACATATGTGCCATTTGCCATAGGCATATAGTCATTTATAAATATATTTTCTATAGGTGTATCTCCTAAATCCATATCTGTAGTCTCTAAAAAGAAACTCATATCATCAACTCCAAATTTCCATAAAGTTTTCCTTGCTTAATTCCATCCAGTATATATAATTATATATTTTTTTATTGTTTATTACAAAAGATGATTTAGATTTTAAGTAGTATTTATTAGATAAATCCAATTCTTGATTATGAAATTCGTCTAAATAGTATCCTGCATCTCTAAATCCCATTTTTTCATATAGTTTCTTAGCCCTATAATTATATTCAGCCACTTCTAAATGCATTTTTTTCATTTTCATTTCATTAAAATAATGAGTTAAAAAGGCTCTTAATGTATCTGTTCCATATCCTTTGCTTACAAAGCTAGGATCAAATACTATACCCAAGGTGGATTCTCTTAGGATATACCTTATTCTTTTGATCCCCATATAACCAATCAATCTCTGATTCTCATTTTCTATTCCGTAGTAGCTAGAAAATAGAGAACTCGTCTTATATTTATACCATTTTTTTACTTGATTGTCAGTCAATACTGGAAAATTATAATCATCCATTAGAGGATTCTCATGTTGGCCCCAGTCCCTCATAAAAAATACATCTTCTAACTCTAATGGTCTAATAAATACTTTATCACCCAAAATTTTCATATCTATCTCCTATAGTAAATATTAATAAAAACTTCGGGATTAGAGTCCCGAAGTGTGATAAGCTATTCAGCCATATAGTTCTCTTTGTTAAAGAATTTCGTAAATTCACCTTTCCAAACTAACTCTAAAGTTCCAGTAGGTCCATTTCTATGCTTTGCAATAATTACCTCACCAATGTTTTGTTTTTCTGATTCTTCGTTATAATATTCATCTCTATATAAAAATAGTACAACGTCAGCGTCCTGCTCTATAGCGCCAGACTCCCTTAAGTCTGATAAAATTGGCCTGTGATCGGCTCTAAGCTCTGGGGCACGGGAAAGCTGGGACAATGCAACCACTGGGCATTCCATCTCTTTAGCTAGTCCCTTGAGTCCTCTAGAGATAGCTGATATCTCCTGCTGTCTATTTTCATTATGGCCTTCCATTTGCATTAATTGTAAATAGTCTACTACAATTAAATCCAGGCCCTTTTCAATCTTGAGCCTTCTACATTTTGCCTTCATCTCCATTAAGGATATGCCTGCTGTATCATCTATATATATGTCAGACTGGGAGAGTGGTCCCATTGAATTGATTATCTGTAACCATTCATCTTCAGATAAGCTACCAGAGATGATCTTTTGCAAGTCTACATGGGCAGTTGCTGATATCATCCTTTGAACTAGTTGCTCCTTGGACATTTCTAGTGAAAAAATCCCTACACTTGCTTTAGCTTTTAATGCAGAGTTTGTGGCAATATTTATTCCCAAGGCAGTCTTACCCATTGAAGGTCTGGCTGCTAATAATACTAAATCTGATTTTTGTAAACCTGATAGTTTGTTATCTATATCGGTAAATCCAGTTGATAAACCAGTCAATCCACCACCGCTGGCTGCCATCTCTTCAATTTTGGCAAAACTATCCAATAGAACTTCATTTATTGGGGAAAAGCCTTCTCTATGGCTACCTTGAGTGATATCGAAGATATCCTTCTCCGCTTTTTCTATAATTACATTTACATCTTCTGCATCTTCGTAGGCTTGTCCCATTATTTCATTGCTTGATTTAATAAGTCTTCTTAATATGGACTTTTCTTCTACAATTTTGCAATAATATTTTGTGTTAGCAGTTGTGGCTACTCCACTAGACAAATTGGCTAAGTAGGTAACCCCACCTATATTGTCCAAGCTTCCTCTTCTTTTTAATTCTTCTGATAAGGTTATTAAATCTACAGGCTCATTTTTGTTAAAGAGTATTGTAATAGTCTCATAAATCTCAGCATTCCCTTCTTTGTAGAAATCATTGGCTCTAATGATTTCTATTGCTGTATTTATAGCCTCCTTGTCCAGAATCATTGAACCTAGTACAGATTGTTCCGCCTCTATGCTATGAGGAGGAATTCTCCCTATACTTATAGCCTCCATAAAATCACCCACTATTCTATAACTACATTAACTTTTAAGCTTGCTGTTATCTCAGGATAGACTCTTACGTCTACATCCGTGATTCCACCTGTCTTGATGTTTTCTTTTAACTCAATTTTCTTTCTATCTATGACTAATTTATGTTGTTTTTTAAGTGCTTCTGCTATGTCCTTTGAGGTTATGGATCCAAATAATCTTCCACCTTCGCCACCTTTACCCTTTAAGACCACTGTAATTTTTTCTATTGACTCTTTTACTTGAAGGGCTTCATCTTTTTCTTTTTTTATTTTAGCTTCTCTTTCTTTTGTCTCCGCTTCCCATTTTTTTAGATTAGCTGGACTAGCTTCTATAGCTAATCCTTTAGGGAATAAAAAGTTCCTTGCATAGCCCGTCTTTGAATTTACTAAATCTCCTTTATTACCTAAACCCTTCACATCTTCTAATAGAATAACCTTCATATCTATTCACCTTCCTTAAAATATTTATCAATTGTATCTATCAACATTGCTTCAGCCTCATCTATACTGACCCCTAAGACCTGGGTACCTGCGCTGGTTAGATGCCCACCCCCGCCTAAACTCTCCATAATAAGTTGTACAGAAATACCACCTAATGACCTTCCAGATATATGAATTCTATCATTGGAATAGGTCAATACAAAGGAAGCTTCTACACCTTTAATATCAAGGAGTTCATTAGCTGATTGGGCAGCTATAAGTAAACCATTTTGTATATCTCTTTCAAGTCTGCCTATGGCAATTTTATCAAAAATTATCCTTGATGAGCTTATAACCTCTGCTCTAAACATAAAAGTATCATAATCATCTCTAAATAACTGTCTTACAGAAGTAGTATCTGCACCTGCTCTTTTTAATATAGATGCTGCTTCAAAGGTTCTAACACCAGTCTGAAAACTAAAACCATTGGTATCAACGGTTATTCCAGATAATAAGGCTTCTGCTTCAAACTTAGTTAGATTTATATCTTCGCTCATATATGACAATATCTCTGTAACTAATTCACTGGTAGATGATGCATATGGCTCTAAATACGTAAGCACAGGCTCATCTACAAACTCAGCTCCCCTTCTGTGATGATCTATTACAACTATCTTTGTAACTAAATCCAGTAGCTCTGGTGCTTCTGTAAAGCTAGGTTTATGATTATCGACTAGAATCATCAATGAATCCTCATTGATAAGGTCTTTTGCCTCAGAAGAAGTGATGATAGAATTTGCCAGCTCAGCTTGCTCATTCTCCATTTTATCACATAGATTTCTTATAGATGGATTACTTTCATTTAAAATTATATAGCCTGTTTTTCCTCTATTTCGAGCTCCTCTTATAACTCCAATTGCAGACCCCACAGAGTCCATATCAGGATTTTTATGTCCCATAACAAATATTTTGTCTGCTTGGTCGATAAGCTGTCTTAGTGCATGCCCTATAACCCTTGCCCTTACCTTGTTTCTCTTCTCCAAAGCCTTTGATTTACCACCGTAAAACTCAAATGCTCCTTCTTTGTTAAGAACTGCCTGGTCTCCCCCTCTTCCAAGTGCTATATCAATAGCAGCCTTGGCATTGTTGTGTGATTCATTTAAGCTTTCTCCAGTGGCAGATACTCCTACACTCAAAGTAATAGGTAATGTGTTTCCAATATTCAAATCCCTTATATCATCCAAAATATCAAATTTTTTCTCTTGTATCTTTTCTAGAGCCTCAGTATCTGTCAAAACCAAATATTTATCATTTTCAAACTTTCTAACTAGCCCCTTATGTTTAGAAAAATATTCAGTAATGTTTTTATCTATCTCTGCAACCAATAAAGGTCTATGAATATCTGGTGTGTTGTTTTTTACATCATCATAGTTGTCAATATATATTAATGAAACTATTGTTTTATCCTGATTATATAGCTTTTCAAGGTCGAAGTGTTCAGTGTAATCTACCCAGTATAGTATAATAAGTTTGTTCGAATCTGTAGCTGTTTTTCTGCTATCTACAAAATTTGGATATACTAAATAAGTCTTTTTATCATATGTAATCTTTTCAGGTTGATTTTCACTTCTCTTCAATAGACTGTCTATGCTAAATCCTGGTACAAGCTCATAGATTCTCTCATTCAATATATCCTCCTCAATAATCATATCTAAAAAGGGTGTATTGTACCAAGTAATACTACCTTTCTCATCAATAATTACTAGCGGAAATGGCATATTGAATATAGCATGTTTAGCTGCTGTTTCAAAGTCCTCAGAAAGAAGCTCTATATATCTATTGACTTCTTTATTCCTAGTCTGGGTTTCAGTATATGAGTGATATATTAGGGACCCTAAGATCAATAATGATATAAGTCCAAGTACAGGCTGATACAGCCATATAACTATAGTCATGACCGCCAAAGCTATTAAATATAATTTATTATCCCACCAATGGAACAATTTGTTCTTCTTCATAATAATCCCCCTATTAGGACTTTAACCTTTTAATTTTCCTGATATCAAATATAACATCTATACCACCGAGTATTGAAATCCCTTGAAATATTTGAGGAGTAAATATAATAATAATATAGGTCATAATTATCATAAATTTCCTTGCTTTTATCTTTATGAGAAAATGGCTAATAACAGATAAACCTTGGATAAAAAGTACTACTCCTAATAGTATCATTATATTAAGATAGACTGCATCCCCATATGAAACACCCATCCATCTAATAAGAAAACTTGTCAATATCATTATCAATGCACCATAGACAAAATTTTGTGGGAGCTTAAATTTAGAGAATCTAGTCATATTTCTTATTTTGATACCTATCCTTCTTAATCCCAGGCTAATCAATTGGTAATTAAAATAAGACCAAATAAATGCTGATAAAAACATCAAGGATGGAAGTATGGTCATAACCGTTTCAAAGCCTGATTTCAATGAATCACGTGATTCCAATAATTCATACGAAGTCAAGCCAGTCTCATTTAAAATTTCCATCTGTTGGACCAATGATTGATTAAAATTGTCCTCTAAAATAGAAACTAAATCTAAGCCCCTCAGGCCCAGACCACCATATAATAATAGGGTAGTTATAAAGAGTATAGCTGCTGAATAAGCTACTACATTGATAGGCTTATATCTTTTACGAATTAAATATATACTTATTGCTGTAATTGGTGCATAAACCAAAAAAAACATAGTGCTTACTAAAGGTTGGATAATAATCGCCACTGTCAATAAGGAAGCAAATAGGCTTAGTAAGGAAGATTTTAAGTCACTTTTAATTCCATAAATGATAAAAGGGACAGGTACTAAAAATAATAGTATTGTAAAAAAATATATAGAAAATAGAATAAATACACTCATTACAATTGCTAAAATTACACTTTCTAGAGATTCAAAATTTGTTTTGTTTTCATTCATATGCTCACCTCGTCTTATCCCTTACTTCAATATGTTCTAAAAGATTGCTTAGGTCCCCATACCATCTTTCTATCTTATGTTCTTCAATCAAATTCAACTTAATATTATCCTTTAAAGTTGAGTCCAAATCTTTAAAACCTATGCCTAAGCGTTTTGCCAATACATAGGACTCCATGATAATATTGGATATTGTATCTTCTATATTTTCTTTGCTGTTTTCTTCCGAATCAATAAATATTCTATGTAAATATGCAATATTACTTAATAGTTCAGATTTTAACCATTCAACTGTCTTCATATTCTTAACTATATCTATGTCCCTAGTATCCACCTTATTCCCCTACCTTCTCCTAGTCTTTTTTAAACAAATTATAAATCCCTACCTATATATATTGCTTAAAATTATGTTAAAGGTCTTACTAAAATAATACAGAGTAAAGACTAATAAGTCAAATAAAAAAGAGAGGATATCCTCTCTTATTCAGCACTATATGGCAATAAAGCCACTTGTCTTGCTCTTTTAATTGAAATTGTTACTTCTCTTTGATGTTTTGAGCAGTTACCTGATATTCTTCTTGGTAAAATTTTACCTCTATCAGTAACATATTTCTTAAGTTTATTTATATCTTTGTAATCTATGTTATCTACTTTATCAGCACAAAAACTACAAATTCTTTTTCTTGGCTTAAATCTTCTCTGCATCTTTTTCCCTCCTCCTAGAATGGAATATCGTCATTGTCAGTTGGATGGAATCCTTCTATACCTGAAAATCCAGTATCATTTGAGTTGTCATTTCCACCAGAACCTCTATTGGTATTGGCCTTGTCTCCCCACTCTAGAAATTCAACATTGTTAGCTACTACATCAGTGGTATAAACTCTTTTACCATCTTTATCATCGTAACTTCCTGTTTGAATTCTACCTTGTACTGCTACTAATCTTCCTTTTTCTAAGAAGTTAGCACAATTTTCGGCAGTTCTTCCCCATACTACAATTCTTATAAAGTCAGCTGTTGGTTGATTTTTTGATTCCATTTCTTGTTTCTTTTCTCTAGATAGTTGTTTATCTACTGCTAAAGTAAATCTTGATACAGCAGTACCAGAAGGTATATATCTTAATTCTGGATCAGCAACTAATCTACCTATTAATACAACATTATTCATTTTATCACCG
>CAZXWU010000072.1:301-8547 GCA_964644495.1 uncultured Tissierella sp. | reverse complement strand
ATTATTTTAGCTGTTATTCCATTAGCATATGCTTTAATATTTTATAAAAGATATAATAAACTAAGAATTACTAAGAAACAAAAAATATCCTACTTTATTACACAGTGTGCTGGATTTATTATGACACTCACTGTAATTATTCTGGAAATGTATAAGATGTAGTGGAGATATTATCCAATAAAAACACCCCTGAGGATGACTGTACCAGTCATTATCAGGGGTGTTCATTAATTATTTATATGAAAAATCTATATTTCCCAGGCCCATATCAATATCCAAATTTATTACAACATCCATATCATCATAATTCTGTGAAATGTAATAATCCCCCTTGTGAATTAAGTTTAAATCACTAATATTGGTATTGGAGAGTGCTATATCCATTTTGATTTTCAAACCAACATCCTCTGGAAATATGAAAGCTATATTAGAGGCTCCAGTATTGATATCAAAATTCAAATCATGTTTATTTCCTAAAATAAAGGTTAAATCTACCGCACCTGAATCTAAATTGATATTTCTAACAGGAATATCTTCTAGATTTATCCTTCCAGATATTGCACCTATATCAAAATCAATATCCCATATAATATCTTCATTTAAATAAAAGTTATATGAAGAATTAAAATTTTGTCTACGAGTTGTTCTAAAGGTTCTAGTTTCAATATCTATGATAGCAGTTTCATAATTATTTTTATAATCTTCCTTATAATTCAGTTGTCTTCCTGCAATATCTGCATATAAGAGATCTTGAACAGTGGAGTCTATACTTATATCACTTGCTCCAATTCCTAAATCCAATTCACCATATTTAGTTTCTGGATTTTTCTCTAATACTATATTGTCCCTTGAATCAACATTTAAGTTTGCAGGTCTTTGTGTATAGATACCATGAACAATTATGATCAATATGACTAAAGCCCAAGTTATATAAGACACAGTCAAGTTATTCTTAAATAAAATGTTGATACCAATTGCAATTAGAAATAAAGGCCATAGATTAAAGACGCTAAAAAATATATTATAGCTAAGATAACCCAGATTAACTAACAATATCAATATACCAACTACAATAAGGACTACTCCACCAAATACCTTGTTTTTCATAAAACCCCTCCAATACCTTATTATTTTCCCATATTTATACTTATGAATGATATCAAACTAATAGTTAAGTTATTATATATATAATACGCCTTATATATGGATTTTGAAAGTAAATTATATATAAATTGTTTTTACTTTTTTAGAGACCTCAAATAATCCGTGGGATTTTTGAAGTCTTCAAGTATAATATAGTAGAGGTGGAGGTGACCATGTGGAAGAGAAGATTATTGAGCTTATAAAATCACAAAATGATGAAGGGCTAAAACTTTTAGTAGAGAATTATTCTGGATTAATCTACTATATCGTTAAAAATATAGTGGAAGATCAAGAAAACATAGAAGAGTGTATGAATGATATCTATATGAAGATTTGGAAGTCTATTAATAGTTATTCCAAAGAAAAGAGCAAATTTACTACATGGATCACGGCTATTTCACGAAATACCGCCATAGATTATTATAAACAGAAACAAGGTATATATGAAGAGCTTAGAGAGGATTTTGTAGATAAATATTCCACAGAGGATGAAGTTCTTAAACGTGAAAATTCAGACCTGTTAAAGGAAGCAATAAATACTCTATCAAGTGAAGAACAACAAATATTCTATCGTAAGTATTACTTTTTGCAAAAGACATCACAGATAGCAGCAGAGTTAGGGCTTACCGAACGCTCTGTAGAAGGGAAACTGTATCGAATGAGAAAGAAATTACAGAAAAAATTAAGGAGGGATATTCATGGATAGAAATGACTCAATTTTTGAAGAAGAAATAATTGAAGGTCTTAAAGGTATGATACCACCTGAAAATGAAATACAAAATATAAATCCATGGAGAATACCTATTAATTCAATAACTTGGGGACTAATACTAACAACTATTAAGTGGAACTTCTTATATTTACAGTATATTTTGCCAACAATAGGGGTTGCTTTAATTTTTCTTGGATTTAGAAGTTTAAGAAATCAAAATAAGTACTTCACAATACTATATTTTATGGCTATTGTGAAACTAGTAAGTCATTTGTTGGATATCCTAATTGTTACTACGCCTTTAAATACACTAAGTTATCCAGCATTAGCCATAGGTCTTGTAGCCACAGTTTTTCGAGTATTTATATTCCTGACTTTCCATAAGGGCTTGAAAGAAGTTCATGTAAAAGCAGGAAAAACCATGGAGTCTGGTCCCCTACTTTGGGCATCTTTATGGATGGTACTTGTATTTCTTGTAGGAATATCTCCCTTATCTGAAACATGGCTGGTATTTATTCCTATGATTATATTCTATATACTTATTATAAGATCAATATTTTCCATAGGGAAAGAGTTAGATGATACTGGCTACCTATTAATAAATGCACCAGTAAAAATCAATAATAGGACATTTGGAAGAATATATTTTCTTCTTATAATGATAATTGGAATAAGCTCTAATATGTATTTTAATAATCTAAAGCTAGAGTCTAATAGATTTGTCTCCCCTGAGAATACATCATTAAGAGAAGATTTTATTGATATGGGCTTTCCTCTAGATGCTTTAAGTTACCTAAGTGATAGTGATATAGACCTATTGAAGGAGATGATCCATGTAGAGGTAGAGGATGAAGTCTTGATGTTTGACCCAAAGCAGATTTCCCATGTTGAGGAAACTTGGAATAGTGAATTCATCAGTTATACTTACGAGCCAGGAAAGAAAAATATTGATGCAAGTACCATATTTATTCAAATGCCGGAAAGGACCCTATATGTGATGCATTACTTTAAGTGGACTGGTGGCAATCCTATTTGGCAAGACGCAATCATGATAACAGGAAACCCTGGGCTGGCAAATAGGGAAATAATTAACAGTGGCCTATTTTATAGTAAGAATGATAAGGAATATATAGCAGACTTTCCTCATATTAGCATGGAAAATGTAGAGAGACATACATTCTTTGGGACTGATTGGACAGAAGTAATAAGGGCTTCCTTTAGTTTCCCTATTGGGTCAAAAGATCAAGGTGGTTATGTACTATATCGATATGGGACCATGGAAGCTGATCGATATTTAGTACCTTCCTTATTTGAGTATATACACCAGAGTATTCCTGTTAGGATCCCTTATGTAAAAGCAGAAGACGTGATCCTAAATGGGTCTTATGGCTTTAGCAATAACTATAAACAACAATATACTACCTATGAATCTATAGGAAGGAGAGGACTAAACTAAGTATAGTTAAAGAGAATGACAAAATAACAAGTAATCCACCAGTAACCTAAGGCGGGAGTATAATAAATAGAAGTCTTGGAGCCTTTAGAAACAGAGAAATCAAGACTCTTATTACTTATATTAGTGATGATGTAGCAATTTATTATAAAAGTGATAGACTTTATAGGATATTTAAAGATAAAATGAAAGAGATATTTTTAGGGAATTAGAAAATGCAAGCAATAGCAGTATGGATTTTTGGAACAATGATATTGATGATGTGGTATGGAATAATGCTTAATCAAGGGGAAAGAATTAGATTAAAGAACTGAATAATAATTAAATGATAGATAAAAATCTTGGATCTATGTAAAAGAGAATCCAAGATTTTTTATTTGGTAGCTAGTTTTTTCTTCTATTGTTTTTTCCTTTATTGGTTTACAAAAATCCAAATTATAATTATAATAATCTAAGACATGATAAAAGAAGGAGAATTAATTTGGATAGGAAAATTAACATAAAAGCATTTAAAGAGGGAGTTAGGGATGGCATTCCAATTGCACTAGGTTATTTGGCAGTTTCATTTACTTTGGGAATAGCAGCACGAAATGCAGGGTTGACGACTTTTCAAGGATTTCTGGCAGCCTTACTTACAAATGCTTCAGCAGGTGGCTATGCAGGGTTCTTGCTTATGTCAAGTGGAGGGACCTATTGGGAGATGGCAGTAGTTACTCTGATAGCCAATGCACGATATTTTCTAATGAGTTCTGCCCTTAGTCAAAAGATTGGTCCAGATACAGCTTCAGGTCATCGATTTATCATAGGATATGCTGTAACAGACGAGCTCTTTGGTATATCTATTGGGCAGAAGGGATGGTTAAATCCCTATTACTTCTATGGCGCTATGTGTGTAGCCTTGCCAGCTTGGTCAGTTGGAACAGCAATAGGGGTAACGGCAGGAAACATATTATCAGCTAATATCGTAAGCGCCCTAAGTGTGGCTCTCTATGGAATGTTTTTATATATTATAATCCCACCGGCTAAGAAGGATAGGGTAATTGGAGTATTGGTGATACTTAGCTTTATAGCAAGCCTTATCTCCTCTGAATTATCATTTTTCAGTGATATTTCTAATGGAACTAAGATAATTATTTTAACAGTGGTGATTTCTGGATTAGCTGCTTTATTTTTCCCAGTATCTGAACAGGAAGGTGATATAAATGAAGCCTAATGTCTACCTATATATAGTGGTAATGGCAGTGGTCACCTATGCAATCCGCGTACTACCACTAACACTAATCAGAAAACAAATAAGTAATACTTTCATAAAGTCATTCTTATACTATGTACCTTACGTAACTTTAGCAGTTATGACTTTCCCAGCTATAGTAAATGCAACCCAAATACCTGTTTCGGGTGCAGCAGCTCTAACCATGGGGATTTTCCTAGCATGGAAGGGGGCAAGCCTCTTTCAAGTATCTATTTTATCCTGCCTTATGGTATTTATGGTTGAAATGTTTTTGGTTTAACAAGAAAAAGTGGGTATATGAATATTAAATAAAATCAAAAAAGAAAAGAGGGGTAGAATGAAAAAGGTATTGTTTTATGGAATGACTGGGGAAAAGATGTGCTTCCAACATATTTTAATGAATGGATTGGATTTACATTCATCAGGTGGAGAGATAAGGATAATATTTGAAGGAGCTTCTGTTAAGTTGGTAGCTATATTTGAAGAGGAAAACAATCCGCTGTATAAGAAAGTTAAAGAAGCAGGGATAATTGCAGGAGTATGCCTTGCATGCTCAAAGGTTTTGGGAGTATATGATGAGGTAACTAAATCAGGATTGACCATGCTAGACGATATGTCTGGTCATGCAGGAATGAAAAGCTACATAAACCAGGGATACGAAGTCATAAGCATGTAAGATTTTTAGGAAATTGAATAGAAAGAAAAAAAGAAGTCTTGAACCTTAGGTTCAAGACTTCTTTACATACAAGTTATGATCCGGAAATTTGTCCCAATTGTTTGTAAACCATACAAATATGTGTTAAAATGTTACTTGTATTTTAATAATTCCGACTAGGAGGGACAAAGAATGGGAATGTATGTGATTCCATTAAGACAGCATATAGGAGGTCCTTGTCTACCAACTATTACTGAAGGTGAAAAGGTTTTCAGGGGGCAATGTATTGCTGAGCCGAATGGTCTAGGGGCTAAGATACACGCAAGTGTATCAGGCAAAGTAATAAGGATAAGAGAAGATGCCATTGAAATTGATGGCCAATTAACTGATGACAGAGATTACATAAAGATAGAGAAGAAGGATTCAATAGCTGAAACAGCCTTTGAAGCAGGTATAGTAGGTGCTGGTGGGGCTGGTTTTCCAACCCATATTAAGTTGAAGTCAGAGGTTGCAGATGGATATGTAATAGCAAACTGTGTAGAATGTGAGCCTGCCTTAAGACATAACATAAGGCTGATAGAAGAAGATCCAGGCCTTATTGTTAGGGGACTTAGGTATGCTATGGAGTCTACAAAAGCACCAACAGGTTATATAGCTATTAAATCAAAAAATAAAAAGGCTATTGCAGCATTAAAAAATGAGATTGGTGATGCAAAGGACCTTGAGATAAAAGAACTAGGAGATTTGTATCCAGTAGGTGAAGAAAGAGCTATAATTCATGAAATATTTGGTATATGGTTAACCCCAGATCAACTGCCTATGGAAGCAAACTCAGTAGTGATGAATGGAGAAACTCTAGCAAATCTTACTAGAGCCATAGAAGATCAAAAACCAGTTATAGATAAGGACATTACAGTAGCAGGAAAACTAAAAAGTGGTAATGATCCAAATGTCCTCCTTCAGGTTCCAATTGGCACATCTATAGCAAGCCTTATAGAAGAATGTGGAGGAATTGATGGAGACTTTGGAGAGATAGTCATAGGTGGTCCATATACTGGTAAGGCAGAGGATATAGAAAAAGCTGTAGTTACAAAAATTTCTGGAGGAGCCATAGTTACTATCCCCCTACCGGAGTTTAAGGGACCAGTAGGGATATTAGTATGTGCCTGTGGTGCAGATGATACTAGACTTAGAGATGTAGCTGGAAAGATGAAGGCAGAGGTTGTAGCAACTGCCAACTGCAAGAACATAGTAGAGGTTAGAGGGGCAAACAAATGCCTAACACCAGGAGTATGTCCTGGACAGGTTCAAGCAGTTATGGACTTAAAGAGAAAAGGTGCAGAAAGAATTTTGATAGCAACCTGTAGCGACTGTTCAAATACAGTAATGTCTTGTGCGCCAAATTTGAAGATACCAGTATATCATCATACGGATCATATACTTAGGACAGTAGATCATGAATTAAGTAGAAGACTTCCGATGGAAGACTAAGGAGGCGAAAAGATGTCACTAAGCTTAGAACAAGTAGACAAGTTTAAAAATGAATATGCCATTGTTTGTTGTAGATTAAAAAAGGGTTCTGTCATAGACGAAAGTCATCTTGAAGATCCAACCATATTAGGAGAACTTGTGGATTCAGGATTACTTACTATACCCAATGATTGTGCAAGGATTGGTGAGGTAATGGGGGCTAAACTATTAAAGACTATAGATGCATTGACACCTATTACTCCAGATATTTTGGAAGGAATGAAAGAAATAGACTTATCAGAAGATATAGAAGATCATCTTGACTCCTATGATTCGGATGAAAAGGCAGTCTTAAAATATAATTTGAAAGCAGGCCATGTGATAAAGGCTTCAGACCTGGAGAATCCAATGAATTTTGATAAGCTTGAGGACTCACTACTAATAGACCTTACTGATGAAGTTTTGACAAGGGGTCAGGTAATTGGTGAGAAGTTGATAGGGGATGTAGTTGCCCTTACACCAGTCATGCCTCAGATGTTAGAAGGCTTTGAAGTGGGATCAAATTTGGAAACTAGTCCAATGACTACAGGTCAAGGGGGAGTCCTAAAAATTAAGATTGCTGAAGGTAAAGGAATAGATATAGAGATCCCTATAGGAGGGTATATGGGGCAAACAGGCCAGGTCCTAAGTAAGGATTCACCAGCAGAAGAAAAAAAGCCAGTGGAAGAACCAGCTAAGGAGGTAAGAAGACTTAGCAAAAAATACTTTGAAATAGATCGGGTTGAAATAGGTGACGAAACCAAGATAGAAGGAAAGACCCTCTACATTAGGGAAAATATAGAAGAAGATGCCCTAAAGGTAGATAAGTTAGTTAAGAAAATCAAGATAGATATTATTACTCCTGATAGATACAAGGAGTATTCAGAAACCATAATGGACGTTCAACCAATAGCCGTAAAAGAGGCAGATGATAAGCTAGGCACTGGTGTAACTAGGGTCCTAGATGGTGTGATTATGGTAGTTACTGGGACTGATGAAAATGGGGTCCAAATAGGTGAATTTGGATCATCTGAAGGCATACTTGAAGAGAATATTATGTGGGGTAGACCAGGAGCTCCTGACAAGGGAGAAATATTTATTAAAACGGAAGTTGTAATCAAGGAAGATACAAATATGGAAAGACCTGGACCTCTTGCAGCCCATAAGGCTACAGATTTTATCACCCAAGAGATAAGAGAGGCAATGAAAAAGCTAGATGAAAGCCTAGTTTCTAGGGAAGAAGAATTTGTCCAATTGAGGAGACCTGGCAAAAAGAAGGTAGTGGTAGTTAAGGAAATCATGGGCCAAGGAGCTATGCATGACAATCTAATACTTCCAATGGAACCTGTTGGGGTATTAGGTGGCAAACCAAATGTGGATCTTGGCAATGTCCCAATAGTCTGCTCACCTTTAGAAATACTAGATGGTGCAATACATGCTCTTACTTGTATAGGACCAGCTAGCAAGGAGTGTTCTAGACATTATTTTAGGGAACCTCTTATAATAGAAGCATTAAGAGATGAAGAAATAGACTTATGTGGAG
>CAZXWU010000072.1:0-291 GCA_964644495.1 uncultured Tissierella sp. | reverse complement strand
TTGGTAGGTAGCCCACAGATCAACTCTGAAAAATTCTACGTATCTGAAAGAGTTGGCATGACAATTGAATCAATGGATGTAGATGGAGCTGTAGTTACAACTGAAGGCTTCGGGAACAATCATATTGACTTTGCATCTCATATTGAGCAAATTGGTATGAGGGGTGTATCAGTAGTAGGAGCAACCTACTCTGGAGTGCAAGGGGCATTGGTCGTAGGTAATAAATATATGACTAATATGATAGATTTGAACAAGTCAGAAGAAGGCATCGAAAATGAAATCCTAGCTTGC
>CAZXWU010000071.1:2746-8606 GCA_964644495.1 uncultured Tissierella sp. | reverse complement strand
TGGCTTGCCAACAATTTGGGAAGATAAAGTAGCTGATAAAGTAGAAGCAAATGTTGATCAATTCACTAAAATAACAAAAGATACACAACCACAATATTATTTAGTCGCTGGTCATGCAGTGGTCCCAGTTGCTACTGTTACGGTATCTGGCGTAATAGAAACTGTATTGGGATATGATATGGCTTCGTATTCTGTGGTAGTTTCGAATATCCCAGGCGCGGCGAAATGGAATATTACTATAGAGTTTGAAGGAGAAGAATTTACAAGTCCACTAGAGGGTTATGAATTAATTACTAATCCTATTGCTGAAGAAATAGTTCTATCATTAACCGTAAGAATATTTGATGTTGATGGGAATCTATTAAACACATTCACCGATGTTGCAACAGGAATGGGTATTTAGTAATAATACAATTATTAAAAATAGATCGAAGGCTTAGCCTTCGATCTATTTTTATTATAAAATCTTAAAATCTTGGTGTGGAATATTGTGGTATTTGTATCCAAGTATGGTATAATTGGAGTACATTGTACTATTTATATCAACATCAAATTTAATGAGAACATTAAATAAACATTTTGGGGGTGAGGGAGGTATTTATTTTCCAAACAAAAAAAGGGGGAGAAATTATGTTGAAAGGTTTTAGAAAAATATTATCATTAATTCTTGTATTAGCAATGATATTGCCTAGTGGAGTGTTTGCAGAGGAGCTAAATAGAAAAAATCCAAACACTATTTTACAGAATGAAGAAAAGACAATAGAAGATATCATACAACTTATAATGAGTGTGGTCGAACATGAAGATGGTAAAGAAGAATTGGTAGAGGACATTGGCAACGAAGATGTTGTCAGGATAATAGTTGAGTTAGATGAGAAACCCATAATTGTTAAGGCTAATGATTTAGGTTTACGATACTCTTTTATGTCTGATTCAAAGGCTAATGACTTGGAGGCTAATCTATTAATATCTCAAAATGCTATTAAGTCACTAATTAGCAATCGAGTTAACATGGAATTTGATAGAAGCTATACTACAGTGTTTAATGGATTTAGTGGACAAGTCAAGTTTCAAGATATCAATATTATAGAAAAAGTTAGAGGTGTCAAAAAGGTATACATATCACAAGAATATGATAGACCTATTATTGAACCTAATATGAATACCAGCCATGATATGATAGGTAGTTATGAAACGTGGACAAAATATAAAGGTGAGGGAACAGTTGTTGCAATAATAGACACGGGTATAGATGTAACACACAAGGATTTTATTCCAAAATTAACTGAAGGTTATGTAAATGGTATAGCTGGATTAAAGGGAAAATTCTATACTGAAAAGGTTCCTTATGGCTATAATTATTATGATTTAAATCACACGATATTAGATATAGGGCCAGGAGCCTCAGAGCATGGTATGCATGTGGCTGGAACCGTAACGGCTAATGGAGATACTGATAATGGTGGTATAAAGGGTGTAGCACCAGAATCTCAAGTATTAGCAATGAAGGTATTTTCAAATGACCCTATATATGCTACAACATTTGATGATATATATTTAGCTGCTATAGATGATGCGGTAAAATTAAAGGCGGATGTTTTGAATATGAGTTTAGGTTCTACTGCTTCCTTTTATATAGCAGAATCTGCAGTTGATAGAGCTATAACAAATGCTACAAATGATGGCATAGTATGTTCTATTTCCGCCGGAAATTCAGCATATTTAGGTGAAGGATATTATTATCCACTTATTGAAGACCCTGATTATGGCGTAGTGGGAGCACCTTCATTATCAAAAGATTCTATTTCTGTAGCTTCTATTGAAAATGAAAACATATCTGCCAACTATCTTGAATATAGAGTGGTGGGTGTGGCTGAGGTATTACCAAGGCTTACCGTAATAATAGGAGAAGAAGCATTTGATGCTGATCAAGTAAATAGCAATTCATCTATTAGGAGAAAAGTAATAAATGCAATAAATCACAAACCAGTGCCAATACCAGTTTTTTTAAAGTTAAGTGATACGAGATTTAATGATGCATTTGGAATTAGTATTGGTAGTGATTTAAGTATACTGCCAAAGATAGTGACCTATACAGACAAATACAATAATGTAAGCCAAAGATCAGTATTACCAGGTGGAACAACAGGTGAAACTGAAACATTCCAAGTCCCTATGGCAATAGCAGGTTCAATAATACCTTCAGAAACATTTTCAAGTGGGGTGGAGTTTGTTAATTGTGGCATAGGTAACCCTGAAGACTTCACTGGAAAAGATTTAAGTGGAAAAATTGCTCTAATTATCCGTGGAGTATTACCTTTCACTGAAAAGATTATGAACGCTCAAAATGCAGGTGCCGCGGGAGTTATAATATATAACAGTGCAGTTGGTGGTAGTGAATTAATAAGCATGCAGTATCCACCTCAAGGGAATATTCCTGCTGTAGCAATCGGGCATGCAGATGGTGTTGCTTTACTTGAGCTAACAGAAAATGTTGTTACTTTTCCACTAGGAACTTTACAGATACCTAATGCAAATGGTGGAAAGATGTCTGATTTTACATCCTGGGGGACTACTCCAACATTAGAACTAAAACCAGAAATAACTGCACCAGGTGGGAAAATTTACTCTACATTACAAAATAATAAGTATGGAACTATGAGTGGTACATCCATGGCTGCTCCACACATTTCAGGTGGTTCTGCATTAGTAATGCAATACATTAGGGAACAAGGCTTAAAAACTGATCCTAGTGAACAAACAAGATTTGCTAAGGCACTGTTAATGAACACAGCAAAAATAGTAATTGACGAAGAAGCAGAGGCACCATATTCTCCAAGAAGACAAGGTGCGGGGATTATGAATTTAAATGCAGCTGTAACTACACCTGCAGTAGTACTAACATCAAACGGTGAAGCAAAAGTTGAATTAAAAGATTTTGATGCAAGAAACTTCTCAATTAATTTAACAGTTAAAAACTTAACAAGTGATGTTATAACATATAATATAGAATCCGATGTAATTACTGATGATATAAGTGAAGAGTATGGAATAAACTGGCTATCATCAAGATATGTAAATGCAACAGTAACGGGGGATACAGAGGTTAGTCTACCAGCAGATGGAGAAAAGTCATTTACAGTAAATGTAGACTTTTCTAATGATGATATTAATAGAAATATGTTTATTGAAGGATGGGTTAAATTAACTGATCCTACAGATTCAAACCCTGATCTAAGTGTTCCATTTGTAGGGTTTTATGGTGATTGGGATGAACCAAGAATATTAGACGATTTTGACCATGAAGAAGATGGAAATTCATATTATGAAATGGCAGGAATGTTAAATACGGATTGGAATTTCTATGAAGGTGCTCCAGCTATTTCACCAGGTACAATTTATGGTCAACAATTTGCAACTGATACTGTTTTACCATTGCCTTCTTTCTTGAGAAATGCAGAAAAGGTAGAATATAATATTCTAAATGAAAATGGTATTAAATTACGAACTATAAGAAGTGAAAGCTTCGTAAGAAAGAATTATGTAGATGGTGGTAGATATAATCCTTATTCATTAAATCCAATGAGAACTTGGGATGGTACAGCAAAGGGTAAATTAGTAGCTGATGGATTATATAATTACCAAATCAGGACCAAAGTTCAAGGTGGCGGTTGGCAAGAAAAGTTAATACCAGTATATGTAGATACAATAGCTCCTGTTATAAGTGACTTTAAATATAATGATATGGGCTACTTGACATGGACAGCCATAGATGTAGGAACTGGAATTAAAAATATGTATGTATATATTAACGATGTGTTAGTAGAAATTATTGTGCCAGAAGAAAATGAAACGGAATTTGATTTAAATATTAAAGAAGAGGTTGATGTATTGCTAGACAACGGTAAAGATATTGTAATTGAAGTTGTTGCTGCAGACTCTGCATGGAACCTTGGATACAGCTATATCTATGATGTATCAGAAGCAGATTTACCACATATCTATTTAATTGAACCAGAGTTGTTAGGAACATATAATAATTCAGGAGTATATTTTGAAGGATATATATTAAATAATGATGAAATAGAATATGTTAAAATAAATGGGGAAGATGCAGAATTTATGTACTTTGATAATGCTATTGCACATCTAGAAGGAACACCAGATCAAGTAATTGTACCTGGATATAGATTTGAACATGTTCTAGATTTAGCAGATGGATATCATCAAATAAAAGTAGAAGCAAAATCATCTTCTGGAGAAACAAGTATAGTAAGAAGATTTTTAGTAGACTCAACAAATCCTATATTGGGTGTAGTAGTTAAAAATAGATATCCTAATTCAGCAACAGCAGAGTTAGATATAACAATGAGTGACAATATGCAAGAATTAACACTTTTTGTATTTGATAGCCAAGAATTTTCCTATGATGGTTCAGACACGTTAGGGTCTATTGCAACACCATCAGCGGAAACAACTACAGTTATAGTTGACTTAGATTTAGGTGAAAATCTAATACCTATAACCTTGATAGATATAGCTGGAAATAAAACAACCGCAGAAGTTTCAATTAACAGAAGAGAAGCCACTGACGAGGAAGTAGTTGCTTTTGATAAAGAAGCCCTAGAAATAATTTATGCAATCGGAGATTCATCATCAAGTGTTACACAAGATGTCGGGCTTCTATCCGATGGGTTGAATGGATCTACAATTACTTGGTCTTCAGATGATGAAAATGTAATAGCTAATGATGGAACTGTAATATTACCAGTAGAAGATACAGTTGTTACACTAATTGCTACCCTAACTAAGGGTGTTGCTACTGAGACTAAGATATTCAAAGTTACAGTTAAGGCAGAAACAAATCCTTTAATAGGCGAGGCAAGAATAGGTTATGGAGAACAAGAAAATTTAAATCTAATTTATGTTTTGTTTGATTTAAAAGATGGTTACAAAGATATGACAATATCTGTAAAAGTAGATGGGATTCCATTAGGTATAGGTAGTCCCAAAGAAGGCTTCGAATTTTGTTTTGATGGTCAGATTAATGGTGCTCCTACATTAGTTATTATAACAATTGGTGGAGTAGATTATGATATTTCAAACTTGTTTGAACTAATACCATTAAGCCAACATCAAATAATGAAACTAATTGAAGATATGGATATGAGAATTTAGACTTATCTGTAAGTGAAATTATATAAATAATGGGTGAGGGATTACATCCCTCCCTTGTTATAATGTGGTATAAAGGAGGTTATTCAATGCAGAAGTATAATAAGATATTATCTCTATTATTAGCATTAGTAATAATATTTTCAGGTGGCTCAACAAGTTTCGCAAGAGAATTAAATCAAGAAAATATAAAGACGGGATTTTATATTAGACATGATAGTGGAAACAAATATGTAGACATATATACTTATTTAAACAATAAAGGTGAGTATAGCGATCTTATTACCGAAGCAGGTCTTGAGAATGTAATGTTTATACACCAAAGTGGAAAAGGGTATAATTTAAAAGAAATAATGGAAGGTGGAGAACTAAGGGATCTAACTGTAGATGACTTCGATGAGGTGTACTATGATGTAAGCAGTGGTAAATATATATACCCTATTGAAGAAATCCTTGTAACAGTAGCAAATGTAAAAGATTTAGCTGAATTAAAAGCTGCATTAACAGATACAAATATTGAAACAATTAACATAACTGCAAGCTTTGATACAGGAGAAAAAATATTAGTATCAAGACCAGTATCAATAGATGGTGGAAATAACACAATTTCATTTACAGGAGATGCAACTAGTTGGCAAGGAAACTATGTACTTCATGTTTACAACACAACAGGAGTTACAATAGG
>CAZXWU010000071.1:0-2646 GCA_964644495.1 uncultured Tissierella sp. | reverse complement strand
GTTGGCAAGGAAACTATGTACTTCATGTTTACAACACAACAGGAGTTACAATAGGAGACATTAAGCTAATAGGGGCAGACGCAGGACTTCTAGTAAATGGATCAGAAGTAGTATTAACAGGAGATGTAGATGTAAGTGGAAATGAATTTGGTGGAATAGAATCATCAATAGGAAGTGGAGTAACAAGAACACCATCACTTACAGTAACAGGAGTAAACTTTACTAACACAACAGAAGCATATGGCTTACCAACAATTTGGGAAGACGGAGTAGCTGAAACTGTAGTAGGATTTGTGGGATTTGAGATAGTTAAAGGAACACAACCACAATACTATTTAGTAGAAGTAAACTCAGTAGACACTATAGCCCCAATGTTTGTAGAAGGATATCCAAAAGAAAAATTAAGTGCGCCTGGGATAATATTAGTTAAGGCTGATGAAGCAGGCAAGGCCTATTTTTCAATGGGAACCAAAGATATCGTCCCAGTACTAGATAAGTCAAAAAATCTAAGTGTAGCAATGGATGCTTACGAAGAAATAGAGGTAAATATAAATCAGTGGTTGGAACATGGTGACTATGCATATGTATGGCTAGAAGACGCAGTTGGTAACACATCGGAGCCTAAGAAGGTTAAGATTACAATTACTCCACCAATAGACCCAATACCTGAGCATATTATAGCGAGAATAGCTTCAGAAATTAGTAATATACATGACCATATTGCTCCAGAAGACAAAGCAGCTATACGATCAGCTAAAAACAATGTATTAAATATAGTTGATAGCGCTTGGGAAACAATATTGGCGGATGTTTTAACAGATAATGTTATATCTAAATTTGAAGACAGGGAAGATGCTAAATCTAAATTACGAAAGGCTATAGAGGAGCTAGCAGAAATACAATATTCTGTAGACTCATCCGACCTAGAATCAAGATTAATGGCATTTGCAGAAAGTAATCTATCAACATTTAGGGCGATATTTGGATATGAGGAATCAAATGAAATGTTATTTGGTTTTATTAGAGATATATATCTTAATGTTCCTAATGCAATAACTCCTACACAAGGAAATGAATTAATTGGGGCTACTGATCAAGAAATGATCAGCCTCATAGAAGAAATAATTAAAGGGACGGTAGATTATACTCTAGACAAATATCCAAGTTTAAGAGGAAAGTTAGCAGAATTAAATCTATCTGTTAATACTTTAGTAGGTATAAGAGGCAAGTTGGCCGCTGAAATAGATACTGATAATGCTGCACAATTGTCATTAATTATGGCTTATACTAGATCACAATCTATAGTGACAGGACCATTCGAGGTTAGGGTTGGGGAAACTGTAAGATATACATTGAATGTATTAGGTAAAGATGTTTCTACGGCAGCTTATTGGTCTAGTTCAGCTACTAATGTAGCAACTATAGTTGATGATTCTAGAGTTGAACTAACAGGTGTGGCTGAAGGAGAAACAACTATCACTGTATATATAGGTGATGATACATCTAAATGGATATACAAATTCATAGTAACTGTAATAGCAGCCGATGAACTCGAAGAATCAGAATTAGAAGTAGAAGTAGAGGTAGTAACAGTAGAAGAAATAGAGTCTGAGATGGTAGAGAATACTGAAGTAATAGAATCAAAGGAGTAAGACTGTATAAAGTTTAAATCAAGAAAAGAGAGACCAAAATATATCTCTCTTTTCTAAATCTTTTATATCTACTTCCTCAGATAAAATAATATACCATAATTAAATCAAATTGAGGTGAATATATTGAAGCGTATAATATCAGTTATATTGCTATTTTTATTGTTATTACCGAATGTTGGAATGGCCGAATCTAATATAGACCAAATTTATACCGGATTTTATGCAAATGGTCATAGTTTTGATGATAATACATTTATAGATATTTATACATATTTAAACGAAAAGAAAAGGGTTGCTAATATAATTACAAATGCTGGATTACAAAACACATTATTTGTTCATCAGACTGGACAAGCGTTTACCTTAGACGAGTTATTTAACTTACAGTCCGGTGATACTATAGATAGTATACTAAGAGACATTAGTGTTGAAGATTTTTCTAGTAGGTATTTTAATTTAATTGATGATGAAGTAGTGAATGTATACAAAGGGGTACTAGAAATAGAATCTAGCTTATATAATATGCCTGTTTTATCAAAAGAATTTATAAATGTTTTAAAAAGGGAATATCCAGAGTTTTTATATAATATTACAACAGGATGGA
Source organism: uncultured Tissierella sp. (assembly GCA_964644495.1). GTDB lineage: Bacteria > Bacillota > Clostridia > Tissierellales > Tissierellaceae > JAAYTL01. Next base: position 390 of record CAZXWU010000071.1, on the reverse strand, counting down.
AAAAGGCCACTGATGATAACGACACCAGAGAGCAAAAGATAGTAAACTTTTTACATGAATTAAAAGCAGAGATTGAAAAACAACCATCTATAACTGAAGATAATTTCGACAGAATAATGTATACCATATTTAAGGAAGTTGTTTTGTACAAGAGGCATGCTGATTTTAGGAATGCATTATTTAATAGTTATAAGGATCAAATAGACTACTCTGATAGAAATAAGAAACTACATCCTGATCTTATTCCATTATCCGAGTCAATTAAGGGAGCTATTCTTAATAATTATTTCACCCTATTGTTTGATATAGATGATTCTTCTGTGACAAATAATTTTGAAACACAATTAAAGAATTTATTATCTAATGATACAGTTCCATTAAGAACTTTAA
>CAZXWU010000070.1:4861-8610 GCA_964644495.1 uncultured Tissierella sp. | reverse complement strand
CTTCTTCTAGAGTTCTTGCTCTACCATCATCTAGGCCAAATCGAAGTCTCAATACTTTTTCTTCCCTAGGCGTTAAAGTATCTAAAACATCTATCAATTGTTCTCTTAACATAGTAAAAGTTGCAGCATCAGCAGGTGCTAATACATCCTCATCAGGAATAAAATCACCTAAATGACTATCCTCTTCTTCACCAATAGGAGTCTCTAGTGATACTGGTTCTTGGGCTATTTTCATTATTTCTCTTACTCTTTCCACATCTAAATCCATTTCTTTACCAATTTCTTCAGGCGTTGGATCCCTACCTAGTTCTTGAACCAATTGTCTCTGAATCCTAACTAATTTGTTGATGGTTTCTACCATGTGAACAGGAATCCTAATGGTTCTAGCTTGGTCAGCTATAGCCCTAGTAATAGCTTGCCTGATCCACCAAGTTGCATAAGTGGAAAATTTGAAGCCTTTTCTGTACTCAAATTTTTCGACGGCCTTCATAAGACCTAAATTACCTTCTTGGATTAGGTCTAAAAATAGCATCCCTCTACCTACATACCTTTTAGCAATACTGACAACCAATCTTAGGTTAGCTTCGGCAAGCTTCTTCTTGGCAATCTCATCTCCTGCTTCCATTCTCTTTGCCAATTCTACTTCTTCTTCACCTGTCAATAAAGAAATTTTACCTATCTCTTTTAGATACATCCTTACAGGGTCATCAACAATGATCCCCTTAGGCACAGAAAGATTATCTTTCTTTAATTCTTCAGTATCATTATCATCTACGTCGTCAACATCCACATCTTTGTCAACATCATCATCTAGCAGGTCATCATCTTTTTCACCTAAAACTTCAATGCTATTTTCTTCTAAGTTCTGGTAAATTTCATCAACTTCGTCACTGCTTAGCTCAATTTCTTCTAAAGTATCCATAACTTCTTTATATGTTAAAACACCTGTCTTTTTACCTTTAGAAATCAATTTATTGATTTGTTGATTTTTGTGTTTTTTTACATTATCATTTGAATTCTGAGTCATTCTTGCTACCTCCCTTACTCATGCCTAGTTAATTTTATTTCTCTATTCAGTCTAGTCAGGTCTAAACAGTGTTTCAAAAATATTTCATCTTCTGCAGCAGATCTATCTTTCTTTTCCAAAGCTGTTATATTAGCAAGAATTTCTTCTCTTTGCTTTTCTAACTTGTTGAAATTTAATGTATCTACTAAATCCTTAATAATCTTATCTATTTTAGTTTGTTGATAATTGATCTCATGGTTTTTAATAGTATTGATGATTTCTTCACTGGAAGCATCCTTAGTATACAAATTCAATATGTCTACTAAACTTATGGAATCCTTGACCTTATATTCATTAATAATAAGTCTGTATATATCTTTGAAAATATCATTGGAAAAATCTTCAATATTTAAGTGATCATTGATATTTTCGAAATAATCCTTATCCTCAATCATTAGTAATATTAGATCTAACTCTGCCTTATGGATTCCAGATTTGACCTGTATTGTAACAGGGTTTATACTTGGTTTTTGCCCTTTAAACTTGTTTGTGGCTTTATAATTACTATTACCTTTTCTAACTTCTTGACCTATGGCTTCAATTGAGATACCTGTATACTCTGAAATTTTTTTGATATAGGCATCTTGCTCTACAGGACTAGATAGTGATTTTACAATTTTAGATACTTCCAATGTGAAGTCTACCTTGTCTTCTACGGCATCCAGATTATATTTATTTTTAGATAATTGAATCTTATAATCAATATAATATAGGGACTTTTTAAAGAGTCTATTAAATTCTATATTACCCTTATTTATGATGTAGTCATCAGGATCCATACCTTTAGGTAATACTAGAATCCGTGGCTTTACATCTTCCTTTACTAAGGTATCAATTGCCCTAAGGGTGGCTTTAACACCTGCAGCATCTGAATCATAGCATATATAAACCTCTTCTCCATATCTCTTAAGTAGCTTGGCTTGTCTTTCAGTAAGAGCTGTCCCCAAGCTAGCTACTGTATAATTGATACCCCTTGCAAACAAGGATATAACATCCATATATCCTTCAACAAGGAGAACCTTTTTCTTATCAGAATGTTTGTTGACTAAATTTAGCCCATATAGATGATTCCCTTTATTGAATATAGAACTATCCTTAGAGTTTAGATATTTTGGCATAGAATCATTCATGACCCTACCACCAAACCCAATAACCCTTGATCTAGTATCTATTATTGGAAATATAATTCTATCTCTAAACTTGTCGTAGTAACCATTATTCCCACTTTTGCTGCCAATCAATCCATTTTTTTCAATTTCTTCACTTTTAAATCCTTTACCTAACAAATAATCATATAAACTATCCCAACTATCTAGGGCATAGCCTAAACCAAACTGTCTTATAGTTTTATTATCAATGCCTCTCCTACTTAAATATTCTAATGATGTTTTATTCTTACCTAGATTGGTAAAAAAGTATCTGGCCGCTTCTTTATTAATATTATATAATCTTTCCTTTTCCTCTAGAAGTTTATCATCTACCTTACTTTCTTCGATTTGGATATTGTACTTGTCCGCCAGGAACTTAACTGCATCAACAAAATCCATATTTTCTTTTTTCATGATAAAGGTTATAGAATCGCCACCTTCACCGCATCCAAAACAATGAAAATATTGTTTTGACTCTGAAACGGTAAAAGAGGGTGTTTTCTCACTATGGAAAGGACAAAGACCGACAAAGTTCGAGCCAGACTTCTTTAACTCAATATAGGCAGATGTAACATCAACTATATCACTACTATCCTTTACTTTCTCGATTACATCATCATTAATATAAGTTGTCATATTCTCACCTATTTATTCACCTACTATACAATAATATCCTGCTCTTTTATATAATTCGACATAAATTTATAAATTCCTTCTTTTATTTCAAAATTTTTCCCAACTTTTTGGTAGGAAAATATTGGTAAATAGTTTCCTTACATATCTATCGGTCATTCCTGCAATATAATCACAGATTCTATCTTCATGTGATGAGCCCATATAGTCATAATCCTGATATTCTAGTGGTAGCTTATCCAAATTCGTTAAATAGTATTTATATAGTTCGCTGATAATATACTCTGCCTTATCATCTTCAGTCTTGGCAGAAGAGTTTAAATATACATTATCGAACATGAATTGTCTAAGCTTCTCAGTCTTGTCGCCAACTTCTTGGCTCATTGAAAGACTATCCTTGTCCTTGCTATTATTTATAATGTCCAATATCATTGTATTGATTCTTTTCCCGTGGCTATCCCCTAATACTTCTATACAATCCTTAGGTAAATCACTTTCATGGATTATCTTTGCTCATCTTCTTTAATAACCCCTGCTCTTATGGCATCATCAATATCATGATTGATATAGGCAATGCGATCAGAAAGTTTTACAATTTGACCTTCAAGGCTTGTACTTATATTATACCCAGAATGATTGATTATACCTTCTCTAACTTCATAAGTCAAATTCAAGCCAACTCTATGCTTGTTTTGCTCCAAAAACTCTACTACTCTCAGGCTTTGTTCATTGTGCTTAAATCCTCCTGGATGAAGGCTATTTAGTATCCTCTCACCTGTATGTCCAAAGGGAGTATGCCCTAAATCATGACCCAAGGCTATAGCCTCTACTAAATCCCCATTTAATCTTAAAGCCATAGCTATAGTACGTCCAATTTGAGAGACTTCCAGAGTATGGGTCAA
>CAZXWU010000070.1:440-4847 GCA_964644495.1 uncultured Tissierella sp. | reverse complement strand
CTTGTTCTATAATGGTCTCCTTCAGGAGCTAGAAATACCTGTGTCTTATGCTTCAATCTCCTAAAGGCCTTAGAGTGGATGATCCTATCTCTATCTCTTTGAAAATCAGTCCTTATCTCACATCTATCTTCATGATATTTTCTTCCTTTTGAATTTTCACTTAAACTAGCATATGAGGATAAAATCTCTCTTTCCAGCCTTTCACTTTCTTGTCTTATATTCATAAGTCACAACCCCAATCTCAATAGAAATTACTTATGGTGGTTCTAATATTATATATACAACACAAGTTTAAAAAGTCCTTCTTTTATTTAAAAAAAGTTTTATTAGGGGCAAAAAAGAAGAAGTGCTATGAACACTTCTAACTTTTACTGTTTTGGAAAACTCTTTCGTATATGTTGCAAGATTATACTTGCAGTCTCTTCTATTGCTCTATAGGAAACATCTATAACTATGCATCCTAATTCTTCCATTATCCTTCTAGAGTACTTTAACTCCTCATTTATTCTTTCTACATTAGCATAATTTGCTGAACTTTCAAGCCCCAATGCCTTCAACCTCTCCTGCCTAATCTCATTTAACTTTATAGGATTGGCAACTAAACCGATGACACGCCTAGAGTCCTTCTCAAACAATTCAGTTGGTGCCGGTACTTCAGGAACCAAAGGCACGTTTGCAACCTTATAGGCCTTGTGGGCCAAATACATACTCAAGGGTGTCTTGGATGTTCTTGATATACCAACTAAGCATATATCTGATTTCATAATACCTCTAGGATCCTTTCCATCATCATATTTTACGGCAAATTCAACGGATTCTACCTTGTTATAATACGATTCATCCAATCTCCTAATAATCCCAGATTCTCTTTTTGGGCTAAATCCTAACTTTTTTTCTAGAGCTTCCATAGGTGGTGTCATTACATCTACAGTAGGTATGTCATACTCTATCCCCTTTTGAATAATAAAGTCTCTATTTTTTTCAGAAACTGTTGTATAGATGACTATACTTTTTTGTTTACTAGCATCTTCAAATATTTCCCTTATCTGGTCTTCACCAACTATATAAGGATATCTTTTAATTTCAAAGTTGCTTGGGATAAATTGTCTTACTGCAGCCTTTGCTATCAATTCTCCAGTTTCTCCTATTGAATCTGACATAACATAAATAGTAATTTGTGGTTCCAAATCATTACCCCCTATCCCTATTCTTCTTGCCAAGCTCTACAAATAATCTTGTTATAGTAGTTTTTGTGATTCTTCCCAGGACCTTGAGTTCAAGCTTGTCTCTGTGGATTTCTTCAACAACTGGCAAACTATCAATTTCATGTTCAATCAATTTATCTGCTGCGATTAATATACTATCTTCTGGCTTAACATAGACAATGTTTGGCATTCTTGTCATGATTACACCAACTGGCACATGATGTAAGTCACTTCCTCCTATGGCAGACCTAATCATGTCTTTTCTAGATACAATCCCAGCCAAAACCCCATTATTGCTTATAAATATTGAGCCGACATTTTCTAAAAACATAAATACAATAGCATCATAGATAGAAGTGGATTCGTCTACAACTACTGGCACTGATTTTAACTCATCAACTAAGATACTATCTATATCTATCAAAAAATCTAGTCTAGTCTTACCAGTATAAAAATATCCAACTCTAGGTCTTGCATCTAAGATGCCTGACATGGTTAAGATTGACAAATCAGGCCTAATAGTAGCCCTTGACAAGTCCAATTCATTAGCTATAGCTTCACCTGTAATTGGTTCATTCTTCTTAACAATGTCTATAATTCTTTTTTGCCTATCATTGAGTTGTATATTGACCACCACCTATCTCTGATATTTTAGTTATTTGTCTATAATCTTAGATAAGTCACAAACCAACATCATAGTATCATAAATTTTCCTTAACAAACCTAATCTATTATTTTTCAATTTCTCATCGTCCACCATCACCATTACATTATCCAAGAAGTTATCGATTGGATCCTTTAAAGAAACTAGTGTATCAAGGGCTTTGTCATATTCTTTCTTTTCTATAGCACTTAATGCTTTTTCTTCTATTGCATTATATGAATCATATAATACAGTTCCCTCTTCAGTTAGTATGTCTCTTTGTACTTCGCTAGAATCAGTGTTAAGTGCAAGGGTTGAAACCCTATTGAAGACCTGCAATATTTCAGATAATTCTTCATCTTGTAACCATTTATTTATCTTTTCAGCCTTTATCTTCATATCATATATATCGTCCGTATCAGAAGACAAGACAGCTTCGATTATATCATATCTAATCTTCATATCTGAAAACATGGATTTTATTCTTCCTATAAAGAAATCAGTGATCTCTTTTTTAATCTTTTTATAATCAAATGCCAAGCCCATTTCATCTGCATAAATATATAAGGCAAAATCAATCAAATCATTGAGAGATATATTTAGTTTCTTGTCCAATATGATATTGATTATACCTAAAGCATTCCTTCTAAGACCAAAGGGATCCTGAGAACCTGTAGGTTGAATATTTATAGCAAATAATCCTGCTATTGAATCCAATTTATCTGCTATAGACAGGATTGCACCTGCAGTAGTGGTTGGTAATTGGTCACCAGAAAACCTTGGTAGATATTGCTCAAATATTGCTAAAGAAACTATCTCATTTTCTCCAGATATGTTTGCGTATTCCATGCCCAGTTTACCCTGTAATTCAGTAAATTCAGTAACCATCTTTGTTACTAAATCTGCTTTTGATAGGTAAGCAGCCCTATCTAGATTGTTTTCTGTTTCTTCTCCTATTTCTAGATAGCCACCTATCCTTTCTGATAGCTTTTGAACTCTTATAGTTTTATCATAAAGGGTTCCCAATTTCTCTTGGAAAATAATATCCTTTAATTTTTCTACATAATCCTCTAAAGGAATACCCATATCATCATTAAAGAAGAACTTTGCGTCTTCTAATCTTGCTCCTAATACCTTTTCATTTCCTTTAGTTACTATATCTATATAAACATCATTACCATTTCTTATTGTTATAAAATAAGGTAGTAGTCTACCCTTATCATCTACCACTGGAAAGTATCTTAGATGTTCCTTCATAGGTGTTACAACTACATCCTTAGGTAATTCTAAGTATTCTTCCTTGATTCTACCTATTAAAGGGGTTGGGTACTCTACTAAGTTAGTTACCTCATCCAAAAGAGCTTCATCATGGATCAGTCTCCCACCCTTTTCCTTAGCTAGTCTTTCTGCTCCATATTTTATTGTTTCTTTTCTTTCATTCTGGTCAATTATGACATAGTTCTCCATCAATAGCCCATTATAAGAATCTACTGTATCTACAGTAATGGATTGGCTACCTAAAAACCTATGTCCTTTTGTTACATTGGATACAGGAATGCCCTCCAAGTCAAATTGAACGATTTTATTATCAAGCATAGAAACAATCCATCTAATAGGTCTAGCAAATCTCATATTCTTTCCACCCCATCTCATGGACTTTGGAAAGTTTATAGATTTAATTAAATCTGGGACAAGTTTTCCTAATATTTCTTCTGTAGTCAGTCCTTTTTTTAGGACCTTAGCATAAACATACTCTTCACCATTTATTTCTTTGAAAAAAATATCATCTAACTCAACCTTTTGACCTCTCATAAAACCTAAAAGGGCCTTTGATGGATTTCCTTCTTCATCAAAGGAAATTTTCTTTGAAGGTCCTTTTACTTCTTCTGAAAGATCCTCTTGTTTTTCCTCTAAGCCAGTGATTATCGCCGTCAACCTTCTAGGTGTTGAATAAACTACTATTTTTTCAAAATTTAGTCTTTCATCTTCAAATAATGAAGAAAACTTCTCTTCTATTTGCTTTAAAGCATCCTTTACATATCTGGCAGGAATCTCTTCTACTCCAATCTCTAACAAATAGCTCTTACTCATTAGATACACCTTCTTTCTTTAGTAAAGGGAATCCCATTTCTTCTCTTTGATCAACATATGCTGATGCAACATTTCTAGCTAAATTCCTTACTCTAGACAAATAATTTGTCCTCTCAGATGCGGATATTGCTCCCCTAGCATCAAGTACATTAAATGCATGTGAGCATTTCAATACATAATCATAGCTAGGTAATACCAAATTATCTTCTAGGATCTTAGCTGCTTCCTTTTCATATATAGTGAAAAGTTCCTTTAAGACTTCAATGTCAGCTTTTTCGAAAGAATACACCGAATGTTCGTACTCAGCCTTATTGAATATATCTCTATAAGTTATATCTTTGTTCCATTTAATGTCAAATACATTATCTACATCCTGTAGATACATAGCAATTCTTTCTAAACCGTAGGTAAGTTCAGCAGACTCTAACTCGCAATTTATACTTCCTACTTGTTGGAAGTAAGTAAATT
>CAZXWU010000070.1:0-430 GCA_964644495.1 uncultured Tissierella sp. | reverse complement strand
GAGTAATCTCCATACCGTCTAACCATACTTCCCATCCTAAGCCCCAAGCTCCAAGAGTAGGTGCTTCCCAATTGTCCTCTACAAATCTAATATCATGTTTAAGTGGATCTATACCTATAGCCTTTAGGCTATCCAAATATAGGTCTTGAACATCTTCTGCAGAAGGTTTGAGGATAACTTGCAATTGATGATGTTGATAAACTCTGTTAGGGTTTTCACCATATCTAGCATCTGCTGGCCTTCTAGATGGCTCAACATATACAACCTTCCATGGTTCTGGTCCCAGCGCTCTTAAAAATGTGTGTGGGCTCATAGTCCCTGCACCCATCTCTATGTCATATGGTTCTAGTATAATACAACCTTTTTCACCCCAATAGTTGAGCAGTTTCAGCATTAAATCCTGAAAATACATATTAACCCTCCTAATTTT
>CAZXWU010000069.1:3380-8637 GCA_964644495.1 uncultured Tissierella sp. | reverse complement strand
AAATAAAGGTTTTGAACACGAAATACTATACATATTCTGTAAGTGTCAAGAGTTAAATTACTGGGGCACTCTGGGGAATATTGATATATACATTAAGATAAATACGGTAGAGACAAGGAAAGGTGATGACTTTGCTGTAGTTGTATCCTTTCATAAAAGAAACAAACCTATAAAATATTTGTTTAAATAAATAATTTGATAAATATTAAATTAAGATTAATAATGGTAATAATTAAAAGGAGGTAACCTAGATGTTGGGATTTTGTGAAAAGTGTCGTGATATGGTTGAATACTATATTGAAGAAGGAGAAATGACAAAAAACATCAAAGGTAAAGAAATTAAGTATAAAGGAAAAGTAGCATATTGTGATGAATGTAAGAGTGAAATCTTTGTAGCAGAAATTCGTGATTACAACTTAATGAAATTAGATGAAGCCTTTAGGGAAGAGGAGGGTTTAATTACTGTTTCTGAAATGGAGCTTATATTAAAAAAATATGATATTGGTAAAAGACCTCTATCTTTACTATTAGGATGGGGTGAATTAACACTTACTAGATATTTAGATGGTGATATCCCTACTAAGCAGTATTCTGACACATTAAAGAAGATTCTCAATAATTCAGATTATAAGGAGTTGCTTGAGAAGAATAAGAATAATATAAAAGATATTGCTTATAGGAAAAGTAGTGAGGCATTAGAAAACATTGAAGTTGATAGTGTTTTTAACATTGAATCTATAAATAAAATAGATCATATAGTTAAATATTTGTTAGTAAACAGTTCAGATATAACGCCATTAGCTCTACAGAAACTACTCTACTATTGTCAGAGTTTCTTTAGAATCTTCACAGGAGAGTTCTTGTTTTCTAATGACTGTGAAGCTTGGGTTCATGGTCCTGTTTATAAAAACGTATACCATAGATATAAAAATTATGGGTGTGCACCTATATTTGGTGGAAATGATGACCAGATAGATATAAATGTAACTAGGTTAGAAAAGGAAGTATTAGACAATGTGCTAAGGAACTTTGGGTGCTACAGCGGAAAAGTATTAGAAGAAATGACTCATGTAGAACTTCCTTGGGCAAAAACTAGACTAGGATTAGATGATAAGGAAAATTCAAATAGAGTTATAGAAAAAGATTTAATAGTGGAGTATTTTAGTGGTGTTAAATCTAAGTACAATATGCTAAATATATCTGACATAAAGGATTATAGTAAAGATCTATTTGAAAAGATATATAATTAAATGGATTGAAACTGGGACAGAGGGTCAGGAGTTGTGTCCCATTATGAAGATAAAAATAAATTTAAAATTGAATAGTACAAAACTCATGTGAAATCTATATGTTAATTGAACCTAATAACATATAGGTTTTTTTATTTGAGTAAAGGGGGTGACAAGATGGCTATTAATGCTGTAAAGGAAAAGTCAACTCTAAGACTGGAGTTGGACAATGGGCTAGTGGATGGTAGACAAAGAGTATTATCCAAAAACTATTCTAAGGTAAAGAACGACGCAAGTGATGAAGGACTACATGGTACTGCTATTGTCATAGCAGAGCTTCAAAGCAAGGACCTTTTAAGAGTGAAAAAGGTTGAAGAAACACTATTGGTATCAGACTAGGCTGGGTCTAGGGATGCTAGTTGAATGGAGGTGAAATAATGGATAAGAAAAAATTGGAGATGGATTTCATAGATGGAACAAACAAAAGATTTCGTCTAAGTGTGGATAATCCAAAGGAAGATCTGGATGATTTCCAGATTGAGGCAGCTATGGAGGAGATAGTATCAAATAATATCTTCGTATCAAATGGTGCTGATTTGGTAGACTTTGATGCTGCTAGGATTATAACTACTAGTGTTGAAGAGATGGAATTCTAATGTAGGGGAGGCCTTGAGCCTCCCGTGATTAGAAAGGGTGATATAGATGGAAGAAATATACTCAGGTATAGCTAATTTGGGATTTCCCATTGCCTTGTCCATATATCTCTTGGTCAGGATAGAGGGAAAACTAAACCAGCTTTCAGAAAGTATAGCTGAGCTATCCAAGGTAATAGCTGCTAGTAAGTAGAATAAGAGGAGTGTTAAATCCAAATTGGGATTTGACACTCTTCTTTTGCCATTTTTTAGTTATTTCTCCAACCTAATGGGTAACTGTATATTGAATAAAATATAGGGAGGTTGTAAATATGAATTTTAACAAAAAGATTCTAAGCCTATTTTTATCCTTGGTATTAGTATTGGGGATAGTTTTAGGCGCAGCACCTATGGTAGCTTTTGCAGAAGAGGATGTAGCTGCAAAGTTGACTATTGTTCATGTGAATGATGTTCATGGACAGGTAAAGGGCAACGACAGTGTAATTGGCTATGAAAAGCTTATGACAATTGTAAAGGAGCTTAAGGCAGAGGATCCAAATGTATTACTCCTAAATGCGGGGGATACAGTACATGGAACTACATTGGCTACATTGTCTAGTGGTGAGGCTATAGTAAAACTGATGAATACCATGGGATTTGATGCAATGACACCAGGAAATAGAATTAAATGAAATGGCTGAGTTCGAATTTTTAGGAGCAAATATTGTTAAAGAAGAAGATGGCAGCTCAGATTTTGAGGCATACATTATTAAAGAGTATGATGGATTTAAGGTAGGTATATTTGGGATTTCAACTACTGAAACCAAGGTTAAGTCACATCCAAATAATACTCTAGGAATCGAGTTTGAAGACCCTATAACTGCATCCGAAAAGATGGTAGAGGAACTTAGGGATCAAGTGGACCTACTAATTGGCCTATTCCACATAGGTATTGATGAAGAGTCAGAGATCACAAGTATTGATATAGCAGAAAACGTAGAAGGCATAGATATTATAGTTGATGGTCATAGTCATTCAACATTGGTAGAAGGTATGTTGGTAAATGAGACCCTTATAGTACAAGCTGGACAATGGACTGAGGAAATAGGTATAGTTGAGCTAGTAATCGAAGAAGGGTCTATAGCTAGTATTGAAGCTAAACTATTGACTCATGAAGAGACAGCAGAAGTGGAGCCTGATGCAGCTATAGTTGCAGTAATTGAAGAAATCGAAGCTGATAATGATGAGATACTACAAGAGGTTATAGGGAAGACTTTACTTCCATTGGTTGGGGAAAGAGAAGTAGTTAGAGCTGGGGAATCCAATCTAGGAAATCTGATTACTGATGTTATGCTAGATATAAGTGGTGCAGATGTGGCTCTAACTAATGGTGGCGGAATCAGAGCTTCTATTGAAGAAGGCGAGATCAAGCTAGAAGATATCTTGACTACATTCCCATTTACTAACTATCCAGTGGTAATAGAGGTAAGTGGTCAAACTATAGCTGATGCACTAAACTTTGGTATAGATGCATATCCTGAAGCAGCAGGTAAGTTCCCACATGTAGCTGGTATGACTTTCAAGATTGATACAAGTGGCGAAGTAAATGAAGCTGTAGATATTATGGTAAATGGTGAGCCTATAGATTTGGAAGCTAATTATAAGTTGGTTACAAATGACTTTATGGGTGCTGGTGGAGACGGATATGTCATGTTTGCTGATGCTACTATATTAGCTGAATATGGATTATTATCTGAAGTATTGGCTGATTATGTAAGGGCAGAAGGTGAGATAGCTCCAGCTCTTGAAGGTAGAATCACTGAAGTTGAAGCTGTAGAAGAAGTTGAAGAAGAATTAAGAAGCTACACAGTAAAACCTGGAGATTTTTTAATTAGAATAGGTAAAATGTTTGATAAGACCTATCAAGAATTAGCTAAGTTTAATAATATAGCTAATCCACATCTAATATTCCCAGATCAAGTAATATTGATACCAAATTAAAGTATGCGGGACAGAGGGACAGAGGGTCAGGACTTCTGTCCCATCTTTATGCCATTCAGTGGTCTCCGTGGGACAGGGGGTCAGGAGTTGTGTCCCATTTTTATGTCATTCTGAACGCTAGTGAAGAATCTGATGATAGGCAAGTGACTTTTTCAGTGGTGCCGGTCAGGAGCTGTGTCCCCCAGGATGACAAAATCACATTGTAACTAATTTGTAATATTGACTTGTCATATTAAGGGTATAATTACTATAAGATAAATATAAGGGGTGGTATAGTGAAAAGGATTACTGTAGTATTGTTGGTACTGGCTATGATTTTAAGTTCGTCCATTGTATATGGTGATATGGAGAGTCATCTACATAATCATTGGTCTAATGGTATGATTGACAGATCTTTTCTTACTTACTATTTCCCTTACTTAGCTAGGGATAATTTTAATATGCTAAGTCCTGATGCTCCTGTATCGGCTAAAGATTTCAAGCTTTCTGTAGCTTCACTAATGAGGAACTTAGGCTACGAGGTTTCAGCAGTGGCCAATGAAGAGGTGTTTTTAAGAAGCGATATGATTGTATATTTTGGCCAGACTTTAGATGAGATTGGCTTGACCTTTGATGAGGACTTTGTTATTCCCTTCAATGATGTGGGTGGATTGGACTCGGATAGTAGGGCTCTATTGGGTGTTTTAAATAATTATGGAATAATCCAAGGTGATCCAGGTAGTAGGTTTTCGCCAAATAGGGAGTTGTCCCAAGCTGAAGCAGTGATTACTTTACAAAGAGTGAAGGGGGTTTTGGAAAAGTTGAATATTATATCCTTTGAAGTTTTAGGTGTTGTCCAATCTTTTAATAATCAAGAGGAGATTGTTGTTACTAATGATAAGGATACGGTCCTAGTAACCATTACTAAAATGTTCTCGACACCAGGCTATACTATGGATATCAACAAAATTGTCAGAGCTAAAGAGGGATATAAGATAGTTCTAGATATTCAATCCCCAGATCCAAATATGGATATGATTCAAGTAATTACTTATCAAACCATAAGCATAGAAGTTCCAAAAGATGAGTTAGGTGATTCACCTTATAATTTTATACTAGAGGGATATAATAAAATTGAAGATAGGGTTAAGATATAGGCCGGGAGTAGTTGACCTGGCTTTTTTGTTGCTTAAGAGCAAGGTTCTTCCCAGGGCTTGGAGGTGGGACACAACTCCTGACCCTCTGTCCCACTAGTGAATTAGTATGTGTAATATGTTATAATAAGAAGACAAAATCATAACTAAAGAAGGTAATACATATGACAAGCAAACACCATGTTGCTCAATCTGCAGCAATGATAGCTATTTTTACACTTATAAGCAAGGGTTTGGGATTTGTACGGGAGGTAATGATTGC
>CAZXWU010000069.1:560-3370 GCA_964644495.1 uncultured Tissierella sp. | reverse complement strand
ATTTCGTTGCTATGACTGCCACCGTTATTATTATGGGAACTTTGGGGTCAGCCCTCAACACTACTTTGATACCTATATTTTCAGAGATAAAGGGCAAGGGGGGAAGGCAGGCTCAAAGAAGATATCTCAACAATGTCTTAAATCTGGTGATCTTACTTACTCTTATAATTGCCATATTGGCTTTTGTATTTTCTCCTTTGCTTATTAAAGTGTTGGCAAAGGGTTTTGAAGGAGACCAGTTTGATGCTGCTGTAAGGCTCAATAGGATTGGTCTACCTATAGTTGTATTTTTAGGAATTACCTATGTATTTTCAGGCTACTTGCAGTCTAACAAGATATTTGGACCCCATGCTATTATGGGTATTCCATATAATTTTGTCTTTCTCATTTATCTATTCTTCTTTTCTCAAGGGATGGATATATCAGTACTGATGGTGGTAAGCGTATTGGCAGCATCTACTCAATTTTTGATACAGGTGCCTGCGGTTAGACATTCTGGCTATAGATACTCTTTAAATGTTAATATGCGGGATCCTTATCTAAGAAAGGCCTTGATGCTGGTTGTTCCAGTGGTCCTAGGGTCTGCCGTGAGACAGATCAATGCTGTCATAGATAAGACTCTAGCATCTGAGCTAGTGGATGGAAGTATATCCGCCTTGACCTATTCAAACAGGATAAATGAGATGGTCATATCTGTATTTGTCATGGCTATTACTACTGTAGTATTTCCTATGCTAAGTGAGGCTTTTTCACAAAGTGATGACTCTCAAGTGAGGAGAATCCTCAATGAAGGGGTCAATATTATTCTACTGATAACTGTACCTGCTACTATTGGGATAATGCTACTAGCTGAACCAATAGTATATATATTCTTTGAGAGAAATGCCTTTGGTCCTACAGCTACCCAAATGACCTCTAGTGCTCTGTTCTTCTATTCTATAGGATTGATTGGCTCATCCTTAAGGTTGATGCTAAACAAAGTATTTTATTCCTTTCAGGATACCAAGACTCCCATGATAAATGGAACTATAGCTGTATTATTGAATGTAGTCCTAAATCTGTTGTTTATAAGGTTTATGGCCCATAATGGTCTGGCTCTGGCTACTAGTATATCAGCCATATTTACTACTCTTCTATTATTCATGGATTTGCGAAAGAAGATGGGGCCTATAGGTATGAAGGGGATGATAATTACATTTTTGAAGACTCTCTTTGCTTCTTTAATAATGGGACTGGTGGTATATATAATATACTTTAAAATAGGTCCATTGCTTGGGGTAAGTAAATTGGTCCAATTGATTATGCTATTATTGTCAATTGCTGTCGGGGCAGGAATATATTTTGCCCTGTGTATGGTTTTTAAGGTGAAGGAAGTAGGGAAGATTCTTCGTAGATGGTAGGGAATCTTGTTATCCAAGAACGACCGAAGGACTTTATAGGAGGGACACAACTCCTGACCCTCTGTCCCATAAAAAGAGGTAGAGAAGATAAAGAGAATTATAAGATAAAAAAGTGGACGTGGGGTCAGACCCACGTCCATATTTGCATTTTTGTCATCCTGCCTATACCCGATGTATGCAGAGCTATTTACTATCTAGATAATATCCTGTCTGCAATACTCTCTCCGTATAATTGATAAGCTTGCTGGATTCTTCTGGATTTACTAATGCGACAGAAGACGCCAAATAACTACACAAGGACATAGGAGCAATATATGACTCCCTGACCCCTGACCCATATACAAAGGTTGGCAATATAATATCCCCAAATCCGCTTATTTTTCCTATATTATTACTTGTAATAATCAATACCTTGCCACCATTTTTCCTGACTCTATTGATGACATTGATTGTATACATGGAATATCTAGGAAATAAGAAGGCTACTAGTAAGTCCTCCTCATTGGAAGAAGCTATTTCCATAGGATATAGGCCGCCCACCGCTTGTAATAAATGTACACTTTCCCTTACCTGGCCTAGTCGTGCAGCCATATAATAAGCCATAGTAAAGGATTCATTATAGCCTATTACATATACCCGTCTAGCATGAGATAAGTAATCAATAGACTGTTCTAAATCATCCTTTGAAAGGGAATTAATTGTTCTTTTTAAGTTATCGATATCCTTGTTCAAGGAGTTCTCGAATAGCTCAGATATGGATTCATCTTCAATTTCCCTAAAGTTCTTGGCTACATTAAATGGATCATCACTATCGGAATATGCCCTGATACTCTCCTGCAATTCTGAATAACCATTAAAATCCAGTTCCTTGGCAAATCTTATGATAGAAGTAGTAGATACCCCAATTTTTTGAGCCAAAGTATTTAGAGTATCATAAGTAATATTATTAAAATTATTAATAATGTAGTCAGCAATGGATTTTTGTGAATTTGTATAATTATCGTAATCATTGTATATCAGTTTTATTATATTATCCATTCTTAGTCTCTCCCACTCTTTGTCTCTCCTTCTCTTCCTCTCCTCCTGCAATTTGTGTTCAAGAAGAACCGTGCGGCGACAATAAATTTTAAAGAGTTCCTCTTGTCTGAACCTTAAAAATTCCCTAATTTTGTCACGTTTTATGTTTCTCGCTTACAAAAAGCATGAAAACAGCGTCAGCAGCCCAACCTTTGACACATTGAATTGCTCACATGCCGGCACTACAGACATACACTGAAGACTTGAAAATCGCACAAGCCATCATTCAACGCGATGCGCAACAAACGCGCGATTTCATGTACAAAAAATGCTATCCGCTCTTCAAATCCATCTTTGACAACTACCACACCGACTGCGAGTCGGTGACGGAGT
>CAZXWU010000069.1:0-550 GCA_964644495.1 uncultured Tissierella sp. | reverse complement strand
TGCTCATCCTGACGCCGGGCAGGGAGACGGGGCGTTGTCAGCTGCAGAACTTTCGCGGAGAGAGCACACTTGCCACTTGGATGAAAACTGCCTGCCTCTTCCACTGCTACCACAAGTTCAAGAAAAAGATTCCCGTGGTGAACATTCCTCCCGCCTCGGATGAAGACGAGGAGGATGCGGCTGATAGATTCATGGACCAAGTGAACTCTACCACCATAGATTCAAGTTCCATCGAACGCCACGATTTGAACGTCGTCCTCTCCTTGATGCCCAACGAACGCTATCGGAAACTCATCCAACTGCGTTACGTGGAGGAGAAAAGCAACGAAGAAACCGCCGAAGCCCTCGGCATGACCATGGCAAACTACTATAACAAACACAAACTTGCCAAAGAACAATTTACAAGAACTCTAAAATCGGAGGATTTCCATGCAAAACCACAGCGAAGCGAACCCCATCAGCATTGAACAATTTGCCGCTTTTCTCGATGGCAACCTCCCCGAAGCGGAGATGCAGGCGGTAGCCGCAGCCATTGATGACAACCCGGACT
>CAZXWU010000068.1:0-8648 GCA_964644495.1 uncultured Tissierella sp. | reverse complement strand
TCAAAACATAATGCGACAAGGGGGACGGTTCTCCTGTCGCACTCCATTATCGAATCGAATAGTCAGTGTGACAAAAAGGGACGGTTCTCCCTTGCCCCACTCCATTATCGAATAGAATGTGGGCGACCTAGGGTTAGCCCTACATAATAGGGTGTAGGGGGCGGCTTCCAGGCTGTCCCGGTTTACATAAATTAAAGGAGGAGAAATACATGAAAATAGGTATAGGTAGTGACCATGGTGGTTATGAATTAAAGGAAAGTATAAAGGAATACTTGACCCAAGAGGGTATTGAATTTGTTGATTATGGCACCAATTCTTTAGAATCTGTAGACTATCCAGATTTTGGAAGGAAGGTATCTGATGGTGTTCTCAACAAAGAAGTAGATAGGGGTATATTGATTTGCGGTACAGGCATTGGAATTTCTATTACTGCTAATAGGAAAAAAGGAATTAGATGTGCCTTGTGTAGTGATACATTCTCAGCTAGAATGAGCAGGGAACACAATAATGCAAACATATTAGCTTTAGGTGGAAGAGTTGTGGGCCTAGGATTAGCTTTGGATATTGTTAAGGCTTTTTTAGAAACAGAATTCGAAGGTGGAAGACACGAAAGAAGAATTAATAAAATTGATGATATTACTTGCTAATGTATGATATAATTCTTAATAGTAAATTTCGATATGGAGGTAAGATTAATGAGCAGAATAATTGAAATGGATCATCCTTTAATAAAACATAAATTGACTTTTATTAGAGACAAAAATACTGGTTCCAAAGAGTTTAGAGAGTTAGTTTCTGAATTATCCATACTAATGGGTTATGAAGTTACCAGAGATTTGGAATTACAAGAAATAGAAATTGAAACACCAGTAACCAAGATGAAAGCACAGGTTATAGCTGGTAAGAAAGTGGGTATTGTACCTATTTTAAGAGCTGGACTAGGTATGGTTGATGGAATGCTTAGCCTGATACCAGCTGCAAAAGTTGGACATATTGGTCTATATAGAGATCCTGAGACTCTAAAACCAGTTGAATATTATTGTAAATTACCTCCAGATATACATGAAAGAAGTCTAATAGTATTAGATCCTATGCTAGCTACAGGTGTATCATCAGTAGCGGCTATAGACATGTTAAAGAAAAGAGGGGCTACACATATAAAATTTGTTTGCCTTATTGCAGCACCAGAGGGGATCAAAGCTTTACAAGATGCTCATCCAGATGTAGATATTTATGTTGCGAATATAGATGAGAAACTTGATGAAGATGCCTATATAGTTCCAGGCTTAGGAGACGCTGGAGACAGACTATTTGGGACTAAATAATTAAGTTAAGAGAAAAGCTAGTGTGAGACCAGCTTAAGGCCTAGTTTTGTCATCCTGAACCCTAGTGAAGGATCGTGAGTGTATTGAAAAAGATCCTTCTATAGTCTCAGGGTGACGAAAATTAGCTTGAATTCTTGGGCTAGGCCTAAGATTAAGAAGATATTTCTTTAATGGTCTTAATAAAATAGTCTTATTCTTCAATAAACTGAGAAGGAGAGAAGTATTCATGGGGGATTACATAATACCATTTTTTGTAGCAATTTTAATTTCTCTAGTAACTACACCTTTGGTTAAAAAATTCGCAGTCAAAGTTGGCGCGATAGATATACCTAAAGATGATAGAAGAGTACATAAGGAGCCAATGCCTCTAATGGGTGGTTTGGCCATATATATTGGACTAGTTGCCTCGGCACTGATATTCTTACCCATGGAAAAAACTCTTATCTCAATATTGTTAGGAGCTACTATCATATTAATTTCTGGTATTATTGATGACATCAAGGGTTTGAGTCCTAGGTTAAAATTATTATTTCAAGTAATAGCAGGATTAGTACTAGTTTTTGGGGATGTAAAAGTTGATTTTGTGACTAATCCTTTTTCACATGATTATGTTCTTTTATATTTGAAATGGTTTTCTATACCAATTACCTTGTTTTGGATTGTAGGTATTACTAATACTGTAAATTTAATAGATGGGCTTGATGGCTTAGCCTGTGGAGTAGCTATGATATCTTCCATATCCTTAATGCTGGTAGCAGAAAAATTTGGACAGATGGATGTGACTATACTATCAGCTGTTTTAGCAGGGGCTTGTCTAGGATTTTTACCATACAACTTCAACCCTGCAAAGATATTTATGGGGGATACGGGTGCTCTATTACTAGGTTTTATGCTAGCTGCCATTTCAATAGAGGGTGTTATGAAGAGTGTAGCTACTATAGCTGTAGTAGTACCTATAATGATACTAGGAGTACCTATATTCGATACTACATTTGCCATATTTAGAAGGTTGTTAAGTGGTCAATCAGTTGCAACTGGGGACAAGGGCCATTTACATCATAGACTATTGGATAGGGGCTTTTCCCAAAAGAAAACAGTATTGATACTTTATGCAGTATCTGCATTTTTTGGCGCTTTTGCAGTGATTGTGGCAAAGGCTAATAGTAAACAAGCAGTCTATCTATCTGTACTATTATTCATAGCAGCCATACTATTTGCACTAAAATTAGGCATGTTTAGTAATAAAAAGGAATAATGCTAAATCGGGACCCACCGTGCAATTCGAGAACCGTCCCTGAATTGCATGTGAAATATCACTGGAAGGGTATCCCTGATTTTGGACGATAATTAAATAAGAGGTGGAATTGATGGAGAAATTGAAGGTTATGACCGTGTTTGGTACTAGACCTGAAGGTATCAAAATGGCACCTATAGTTAAAGAATTAGAAAAAAGAGAGAATATTGAAAGCGTAATTTGTATCACAGGTCAGCATCGTGAGATGTTAGATCAAGTTCTACATATATTTGATATAAAAGCTGACTATGATTTAAATATATTTCAACCTGGTCAAAGTTTGACTAGGATAACCACTAGGGCACTTGAAGGCTTGGAAGAAGTTATCGTCAAGGAGAAGCCAGATGTATTATTGGTCCAAGGGGATACTACTACTGTATTCTCAGGAGCATTAGCAGCCTTTTACCAAGGTGTAAAAGTTGGCCATGTAGAAGCTGGACTTAGATCGGGTAATATTCATTCACCATATCCAGAAGAAGCCAATAGGATGCTTACGGGAATACTTACTGAATATCATTTTGCACCAACTATTAGAAATAAGGATAATCTTTTAAAGGAAAATTATCCAGAGGACAAGATATACATTACAGGAAACACGGTGATTGATGCGCTTAAGTATGTTATTGATGAGGATTATGAATTTGATATAGACCTATTAAATTCCCTGGATTATAAAAATAAAAGGGTAATTTTGATGACTTCTCATAGAAGAGAGAATATTGGTAAGCCCATGGAAAATATCTTTTCAGCAGTGAATGATATTGTAGACAAGTATGAGGATGTTGAAGTAGTATTTCCAATTCATCTTAATCCAAAGGTGAGAAGTATAGCTAATAAGATTTTAGGATTAAATTCAAGAATACACCTTATTGAGCCCCTAGATTATGAGCCCTTTACAAACTTGATGAATAAGGTCCATCTAGTAGTAACTGATTCTGGAGGACTACAAGAAGAGGCTCCTACCCTAGGAAAACCTGTACTAGTTGTTAGAGAAGAGACAGAAAGACCAGAGGGTGTAGAGGCGGGAACTGCAAAGTTAATCGGCACGGATTACAAAAATATTTATGAGAATCTAGATCTACTATTATCAGACAGACAAGAATATGAAGCAATGGCCAAGGCTGTAAATCCATATGGGGATGGTCAAGCGGCAAAGAAAATAGTTGATATACTTTTAGACAACAAATAATTATATATGTTTTAAGGAATAATAGGAGTAGCTAAGGCTACTTCTATTTTTTTTGATTTTAGTATTTATGTTTCTTGATTTAGATTTGCTTTATCCATCAAATCTATGGGAAATATAGTATATAAAAGAAAATTAGGGCATAATAATTTTGCATTAATTTACAAAATATTATTGGTTTGGTGAATTTATTTTGAAAAAAGATGAAAACTATAAGGATATATTGAAAAACCTAGGCTTGATAAGCCAACTTGGTATTTCTATGATTAGCCCAATACTCTTAGGTGTTTTCATAGGGGGAAGATTAGGCGATTGGCTAGGTGGAAAGAGTTTTTTTGTAATAACATTCATAATTTTAGGTGTAGGAGCAGGCTTTATCAGTGTATATAAGCTAACAAGTCCCAAAAATAAGAGGAAGTGAAAATGTGAACAAGGATATAATAATAAAAATTTATAAAGGGGTAATTCTTGTAAGTTTCTTTATAATTACTTTTAGTTTTATCTTATTTTCTAATCCAGAACCTATAATTTTAGGTTATGTATTTGGGGTTTTGATTTCTATGCTTGCACTAAAGTTGCTAGATAATACCATAAATAAGGCTATGAGGATGAGCCCGTCAATGGCAAATGGATATATTACATTTCATTATTTCTTGAGATTTATTATTTATTTTGTAGTACTTTCTGTTGGAGCTATGGCTGATTATCTTAGTTTCATGGCTACGGCAATAGGACTATTGATGGTTAAGTATGTTATTTATATTTTCACATTACTTGATAGAAATTTAATTAAATAGATAAAGGAGGCAGGAAATTTTGGAGCTATTATTAACAATAGGAGATCAAGAATTACTTATTACTGATACTATCACTAACCTATGGTTGGTAATTATTGTCCTCTCTATCTTGGCTTTCATAGTAAATAAGAAGATCAAGGAGGTTGAGATAAGTCAGCAACCATCAGGATTCCTTAATATTATTGAAGTTCTAGTAGATAGTGTAAACAACTTAGTAAGATCTACTATGGGTGAGTCTAATATGGCATTTGCCCCCTATATCTTTACCCTAATTTGCTTTATTGGTCTTGCTAACCTAGTTGGATTAGTAGGACTGACACCACCTACTTCGGACTACAGTGTTACCTTTGCTTTAGCAATGGTTACATTTTTTGCAACACAGATAATGAGTTTTAAGACCAATAAAGGATTTGGTGGCTATCTAAAAGCTTTTACTGAACCTTTTGTTATTTTAACACCTATAAATATCTTAGGGGAATTTGGAAACCTTATATCCTTATCTTTCCGTTTGTTCGGAAATATTATGAGCGGAGGTATAATAATGACCCTACTCTATGGTGCATTAGGTTACTTTGCCCCTATAGTTACACCGGTCTTACACGGATATTTTGATCTGTTCACAGGTTTACTACAAACCTTCATTTTTACAATGTTAACTATGATATTTATCAGTGGTGCTACGGAATAAAGTTTAAATCTAAGGAGGAAAAATCATGTTACAAGGAATTACAAGTGAAGCTTTTATATTGGGATGTTCAGCTATAGGGGCGGGTTTAGCTATGATCGCAGGTATTGGGTCTGGTATAGGTCAGGGTAATGCAGCGGGCCAGGCAGCAGCAGCTGTAGGTAGACAACCGGAGGCCCAGGGGGATATTACCAGAACTATGCTATTAGGTCAGGCAGTTGCTGAGACTACAGGTATTTATGGATTAGTAATAGCTATAATACTGTTATTTGTTAGACCACTACTGAGTGCATATATACAGTTAGGACTATAAATGAGGATTATCATCTAGGAGGTTAGCATATGGATATTCAAGTATTAGCCCTGCCTCAATTATATTCAGTTGTCATAACTTTAATCTCAGTTTTCTTTCTCTATTTGATTTTAAGGAAGTATCTTTATGGGCCTGTTACAAATTTTCTAGAGAAAAGAAAGGCAAAGATTCAGGGAGACTTAGAAAGTGCTCAATCCCAGAGATTAAAAGCATCAGATTTAAAATCTGATTATGAAAGCAAGATCTCCCAAATACAATTGGAGAGTCAAGAAATCTTAGAGGGTGCTAGACAGCGTGGAGGCGAGATTCAAGATAGTATAGTGTCCCAGGCAAAGGAAGAAGCACAGGCTTTACAAGAAAGAGCAAAAAGAGATATAGATAGAGAAAAGGATAAAGCCTTTGAAGATATCAAGAAGTCTACAGGACAGATGGCTCTACTTATTGCTTCAAAGATTATGGAAGAGAATATTACTTTAGACAAGCAGAGGAATTTAATTGATAAGTTTATCGACGAGGTAGGTAATTCACAATGGGAAAATTGATTGGAGATAGATATGCCTTATCCATTTTTTCAGTCGGTTTGGAAATGGGGAAAGTTGAAGAATTTTATGGACAATTAAAAGGAATTGACAGTCTTTTTAAAAAAGAAGATAAGTTATTTCAAATCTTCATTCATCCAAGGATCACTAAGGATGAGAAGAAATCAATTATCGATGAGATTTTTATAAATAGAATAGCCAAACAGATAAATAATTTTTTCTACATTTTGATAGACAAGAGAAGAGAGAAATTTCTATTTGAAATAATTGAAGAATTTAAAAAATACTATGATAGCCACAATAGGATAGTAGATGTTGTAGCTACTACAGCTCTCCCTATGGAAGACAGACAAATTCGGAAATTGGAGTTAGTACTGGAGAATAAGTTGAATAAAAAAGTCCGCATTTCTAATGAAGTAGATAAATCCATCATAGGTGGCGTATCACTAAATATCGACAATAAGCTAATGGATAATACACTGATGAGTCAACTAAAATCCATGGCTGATCTTATTAATATGAGAAGTTGAGGTGAGGAAATTTGGAATTAAGGCCAGAAGAAATTAGTTCTATAATTAGTGAACAGATAAAAAAATATGATAATAGATTAGACCTTATAGATACCGGGAGAGTCCTTCAAGTTGGTGATGGTATTGCAAGATTACATGGATTAGAGGGGTGCATGGCTGGAGAATTGATAGAATTTCCAGGAAGTGTATTTGGTATGGTATTAAATCTAGAAGAGGATAACGTAGGATGCGTCATGCTGGGGTGGGACAAAAAAATCAAAGAGGGAGACATGGTCAAGTCTACTGGTAGAATTGTAGAGGTTCCCGTTGGAGATCAGATGATAGGAAGGGTAGTTAATGCTTTGGGTCAAGCAATTGATGGTAAGGGAAGTATCAATGTAGATAAGTTTAGACCAATTGAAAGAATTGCTCCAGGTGTTATAAGTAGGAAAAGTGTAGATCAACCACTACAAACTGGTGTTAAAGCAATAGATGCTTTATTTCCAATAGGTAGGGGGCAAAGAGAACTTATAATAGGGGATAGGCAAACTGGTAAGACAGCAATCTCTATAGATGCTATTATCAATCAAAAAGGTCAGGATGTGATCTGTATATATGTAGCCATAGGTCAAAAAAGATCTACTGTTGCCCAGATACAAGAGGTACTTGAGAAAAATGGTTCTATGGATTATTCCATAATAGTATCTGCAACAGCCAGTGAGCTTGCACCACTACAATACATAGCTCCTTATGCTGGTGTTGCTATAGCAGAAGAATTCATGGAACAAGGTAGGGACGTCTTGATTATTTATGATGATTTATCAAAGCATGCTGTTGCTTATAGGGCTATGTCACTCTTGTTAAGACGGCCGCCTGGTAGGGAGGCCTTCCCTGGAGATGTATTTTATCTACATTCAAGATTGCTTGAACGGGCTGCTAGATTAGATGATAAATTTGGTGGCGGATCTATTACAGCATTACCAATAGTTGAGACACTAGCAGGTGATATATCTGCTTATATTCCAACCAATATTATATCTATTACAGATGGACAAATATTCCTAGAAACAGATTTATTCTTTGCAGGTCAAAGGCCTGCTATAAATACTGGCCTTTCTGTATCCAGAGTTGGTGGTGCTGCACAAATAAAGGCCATAAAGAAGGTCACAGGAAATCTTAAGTTGGAGCTAGCCCAGTATAGGGAATTAGCTGCATTTGCACAATTTGGATCAGAGCTAGATCCAGAGACAAAAACTACCTTAGACCAAGGTGAGAGAATGATGGAGATTTTAAAACAAGGCCAATATAGTCCAGTATCTGTAGAAGATCAGATAATCATATTATATGCTGTCAGTAAAAAGCACTTGTTGGATATAGAAGTTGATAAAATTAGAATTTTTGAAAAAGAGTTGATCGATTTTATAGATAATAACTATCCTGAGATAGTTAATGATATTAAGGAAACAAAGGATTTGACAGAAGACAACATAGACAGGTTGGAAAGAGCCATACAAGAATTCAAGAAAAACTTCTAAACAAATCAAATGGAGGTGGGTATTTGGCACAAACAACTCGGGATATAAAACGTCGTATTAGAGGTATAAACAATACAAAACAAATAACAAAAGCTATGGAATTAGTTTCTTCAGCTAAGATGAGGAAAAGCAGACTTAGATTAGAAAAGACTAGACCTTATTATTATACTGTTTTAGAAAGTATAAGCTCTATACTGGCAGGGGCTAAGATAAATCATCCCATGCTAACAAGAGATGAATCCCTTGATGAAAATAGATCACTCTATATAGTTGTCACATCTGATAGAGGATTAGCTGGAGGATATAATGCCAATATTAATAGGTTAGTTGATTATAAATTTTCTAAAAATAAGGAGGCTATTTCCCTGATAGTTGTTGGTTCGAAAGGAAGGGACTTTTTCAAAAATAGAGGATACAGGCTAGTAGCTGAATACCTAGGCATTTCTGAAAAACCTGAGTATTCTA
>CAZXWU010000067.1:5218-8675 GCA_964644495.1 uncultured Tissierella sp. | reverse complement strand
TTCGTATAGAATCATTGGTTCATCTTTTAGCAGTTCCCTGATTCCATATACATTCCCAGTGCTATCTTCCCTTGATAGATCCACCTGTATATATCCAATACTATGATATGCTTCTTTTGCAGACTCAAGTTCTTTACTCACTAAAGTATATGAAGAAAAGTTCATAATAAATGCGCCAGAAACTAAAGATAGTATTAGAATAAGTAAGACAAATTTTATTGGTCGTCTAATTATGGATTTTAATATTGGGTTTACCACCCCATTCACCTCCATTAAATACTTCACTAATTATCAATTGCCCCTATTCCATCTACTGACTCTACGGTTGTAAAACCAATGATCACCTTAAACATATCTCCATCAATCTCTACTTTAAAATCACCACCACATAAATTACTAAAACTTTCTGCTATTGACAATCCTAGTCCGCTTCCCTCAGTAGTTCTAGAGCCATCTCCTCTATTAAATCTTTGTAGAATCTCTTCAGATGTAAAGTTCATTTCATAACTTGCAATGTTTTTAATGGCTACAAGTGCATGGCCATTTTTTTCTATAAGTTCTATAAATATTCTTGTTTCCTTCAATGAATATTTTAGTGCATTATCAATGATGTTTTGAAATACTCTATAAAGCCTTTTTCCATCTGAAACAATATATACTGGCTCTTCAGGAAATATTGTTTTAATTTGCAATCCAGATTTTTCAATATCATCTACCATGTCCCCCAATGTCTGTTCAATAAGCTTTTTTAAATCTAGGGTTTGAATATCCAATTGAACATCGCCGCTTGAACTCTTTGCTAAATCAAATACATCTACTACAATTTTTTTGAGCCTATTAGACTTTTCAGATAGAATATTGATATAATCCTTTGCCGTATTAGATAGCTCTTCCTCTTTTGAGAGTAAATCTACATAAGAAATAATAGACGTCAGCGGGGTTTTTAAATCATGGGAGACATTTGTAATTAATTCTACTTTCATTCTTTCTGCCTTCATTTGTTCATCCAAGCTTTCCTTAAATCCTTGATCGATTTCCTCAAAGGCATCATTATTGTACTTGATATACCAATAAACCAGTACCATCTGAAGGATTATAAATACAATCATCAGTGGATTTCTTGGTACAAATATAAGTATAATGGTAAATAATATTGAATTAAGAATAATAAATGCTATTTGTCTTTGATACAGAGATTTAGTTAGTGAATCATCCTTAAATCCACTTTTATACTGAAGTTCTTTTAAGTATGATATGATGTTTTTAAGGATTATAAGGTAAAGGCTTACTTTAACAAAGCTTTTATTTTTGATTTTCCTTGCCAAAGATAGTAAGGATACTAAAAATAAGCAAGACGCCAATATAGTTGCAAAACAGATAAGATACATATTGGGAATATAGCTAGAACTTAACCCATATTCTGATTTTTGACTATATCCTAATACTTTATGTAATGTTGAGAGTAGAGTTAAAATAGGAACACAGCCTAAAATCAGAACTTCAGTATAAATCCTATCAATCCTTGATACATATAGTTCCTTTGTTCCAATCTTTCTACCTGCTACTGATACTAAATAACCAATTAAGAAAATGGTTCCTACAAATAATATGGTTATAGAATAGATAAGGGGAATTAGGCTTTCCCTTCCATGATCCCACTGGATTTGATGCTCTAACATGTATTCATCAGGAAATGCAAGATACATTATATAATTTTCATTTCCAGGAAAGCTTAATTCTAATGATGAACTTGTTCTTTCTCCAACTGTATACTCTCCATTAATATAGGAGAAAAAGGCCTCCTTATTTTCTTGAAAAAATTCCATATTATAGTAATTGGTATTGTCAAAAGTATTGTTATCGTTACTATCTTTTATAAAATATAAATAGCTAACATTTTCTATTCTATCGCCCTCTCTTGAGTTTAATAGCTCATATACATCTTTTATAGCTTTGTTTACTTCGTTCTCAAAAGTTCTGCTATTTTTATACTCCTTTTCAACTAATGATTCTGGATTGAAATTAGAATATTGAATATATACTAGTTGTAATGCAGTTAAAGTTATAAATATGATGGCAAGTATAAAAGCTACAGATTTTGTTAAGGGACTTCGACTAATGCTTTTCAACTTTGTATCCAATACCCCACACCACCTTTAAATATTTGGGTTCCTTAGGATTGATTTCTATTTTCTCTCGAATCCTTCGGATATGTACCATAACTGTATTCTCTACTGAATGAGCTGACTCTTCCCATACCCTTCCATATATCTTTTCAGCAGAGAAAACTACACCTGCATTGGTCATTAGTAGATCCATTATTTTATATTCTATAGGGGTAAGCTTGATGGCTTCACCATCAATATATAATTGCTTATAATCCTTGTTTAAATTAAGTCCACCAACTACTATCTGTGATGAAGAGCTAATATTCTCTATATCACCTAAATCCATATATCTTCTTAGTTGGCTCTTTACTCTTGCAATTAATTCCTGAGAATTAAATGGTTTAGTAATGTAGTCATCTGCTCCCATAGAAAGACCTAGGACTTTATCACTATCTTCGGATTTAGCGGATAGGATTATGATTGGAATGTTCTTTTTCTCCCTTATTTTTAAAGTAGTAGAAAGTCCATCTAATTTAGGCATCATAATATCCAATAATATAAGCTGTATGTCTTTAGTTCTTATAATATCAAGGGCTTCTAGCCCATCATATGCCTTGATTACTTTATAGCCTTCCATTGTAAGTATCTTATCTATTGCATTGGCTATCTCCCTGTCATCGTCCACTACTAGTATTTTTATGTCCTTCACAAGTCATCATCCCCCTAATTAGCTTACACATTTATATTACACCTATATTCTTACAATAATATGGATATAATTCTTACGAATTTCTTACAATTTAATTATATCATAATGTGATTGGACCTTGTATTTATAAATGACTTCCAATATTCTTCGGCCAGGCCTCAGAATAACAAACAAAAAATATAAATAGATAAACAAAAAACAAAATTGGAAGAGCTGTGTCAACTGTCAACTCTTCCAATTTATCATAATCTATTTAGCTTTACTTTCTATTTCTTCAAGTACCTTTGCTACAAAGTCATCTGAATTCATTTGACCTTGGTCACCATTATCTCTACTTCTTACTGAAACTAGCTTATCTTGAACTTCTTTTTCCCCTACTACTAGCATATATGGTATTTGTTGAAGTTGAGCTTCTCTGATTTTATAGCCTACCTTTTCCGCTCTAACATCTAGCTCAACTCTGATACCCTTAGCTTTAAATTTATTTCTTAATTCATATGCATAATCATTGAACTTATCGGAGATTGGTAGTATAGTCGCTTGAACTGGTGCTAACCATACTGGGAATCTTCCTGCATAATGTTCTATTAGAATTCCCATGAATCTTTCCATACTTCCGAATATAGTTCTATGAATCATT
>CAZXWU010000067.1:0-5208 GCA_964644495.1 uncultured Tissierella sp. | reverse complement strand
GGTAATATCAAATCTTTCCGGCATTTGGAAATCTAATTGAATTGTACCACATTGCCATGTTCTACCTATGGCATCTTCTAGTTGGAAGTCTATTTTAGGTCCGTAGAATGCTCCATCCCCTTCATTGACTATATAGTCTATATTCTTTTCTTTTAATGCTTCAATTAGGCCATTAGTTGCAATTTCCCATTGTTCCTCACTACCCATGGAGTTTTCTGGTTTAGTTGATAATTCTATATGATATTTAAATCCAAATACATTATACATATAGTCAGCAAGTTCTATTATAGATACTAGCTCATCTTTAACTTGTGAGGGTAATACATATAAATGAGCATCATCTTGAGTAAAGCTTCTAACTCTCATAAGGCCGTGTAGTGCACCGGAAAGCTCATGTCTATGAACTAATCCTAACTCACCCCATCTTAAAGGTAGGTCTCTATAACTGTACATATTGGATTTATATACTAAAATAGATCCTGGACAGTTCATTGGCTTTATTGCATAGTTTCCTTCATCAATGTTTGTGAAATACATATTTTCTTGATAGTGATCCCAGTGACCAGATTGATGCCATAAAGATTCATTTAAAATAATTGGAGTCTTTATTTCATCATAGTCCCTCTTAGCATGTTCTTCCTTCCAGAAGTTTTCAAGTTGATTTCTTAAAACCATTCCCTTTGGATGGAAGAATGGGAATCCAGGTCCTTCTTCATGGATAGTAAATAGATCAAGTTCTTTACCTAGTTTTCTATGATCTCTTTTCTTTGCTTCTTCTAACATATGAAGATACTCTTCAAGATCCTTTTTCTTTTCATAAGTTGTACCATATATCCTTTGTAGCATCTTGTTCTTCTCATCACCACGCCAATAAGCTCCAGCAATGCTTAATAATTTAATTGCTTTTACCTTTTTAGTATCATAAAGGTGAGGTCCAGCACATAGGTCAGTGAATTCACCTAGCTCATAGAAGGATACCTCTTCGTCCTCATCTAGATTTTCAATCAATTCAACCTTATATATTTCATCTCTTTCCTTGAAATACTCTAATGCTTCATCCCTTGGAAGAACGAATCTTTCTAACTTATGACCCTCTTTAACTATTCTTTTCATTTCTGCTTCGATTTTTTCTAAATCCTCTGGTGTGAATCTGTGTTCAGTATCAAAATCATAATAGAAACCACTGTCAATCGCAGGTCCTATAGCAAATTTGACTCCTGGGAATAGCTTTTGTACTGCCAATGCCATAATATGAGCTGAAGTATGCCAGAAAATCTCTTTTCCTTCTTTATCTTCAAACTTCACTACTCTAAAAGTAGAGTCCTCTTTGATTTCCTCTTGCATTCCCATTGTCTTATCATTTACTACTGCACCTACTGCTGCTCTAGCTAAACCTTCGGATATATCTCTTGTAATATCGTATACTGTCGCTCCCTTTGGATGTTGTCTGACAGAATTATCCGGTAAAGTAATTTTTATCTTCTCCATTTTAACCCTCCTAATTAGTAAATATATTAAACTTACACATTTGCTACTATCAAAACAATCATAATCATAGCTCTAATCCATATTAAAAATAGGGTTTAGGGTTAGGGCATACAAAAAACCTTCCATCCCTACAAAAATTGTAGGGACGAAAGGCTATGCTTCGTGGTTCCACCCTAATTGGTTCTCACTTTATAATAACGCCAATGGCGGTCATCCTTCTATATCGGATTCAGCTCAGGGGTGGTATTCGATTACTTTACCTTAAGAAGATTTTCAGCTAGTATCTTCTCTCTCTATAAGGAATCAATAATTTACTCTTCCCTTCTACGCTTTTAATATTTAGATTATATAAATCAAATTTTATAAGGATTTGAATCCT
This sequence comes from uncultured Tissierella sp., assembly GCA_964644495.1. Classification (GTDB taxonomy): domain Bacteria; phylum Bacillota; class Clostridia; order Tissierellales; family Tissierellaceae; genus JAAYTL01. Next base: position 3,341 of record CAZXWU010000067.1, on the reverse strand, counting down.
TTGTCAAGCCTTATTAATATATGCCCCTTTGACTCCTATTTTAAACCCTTAATTATATCATCTACAGTAAGACTTTTTTGTTCACCGCTTTTCATATCTCTTAGAGAGTATAGTTTAGTCTTAATCTCGTCTTCACCTACTACTATGACATAAGGGATATTTAATTTATCTGCATAATTAAACTTCTTGCCTAACTTACCAGATTCTAGATAAACTTGTGTATGTATTTCTTCACCTCTTAAGGAATTAGCTATTTTAACTGATTCATCAAGGCATTCATTATTCATAGGTATGATCAATACTTTAGTTAATAGATTATCGGGAGCTGAAATTATATTAGCTTCTCTTAATTGATAAAATAATCTAGTTAGTCCTATAGACATACCTACTCCAGGAAGTTTTTGTTTAGTATAGTGTGAGGCCAGGTCATCATATCTTCCCCCACTACAAATACTGCCCAATGTTGGATATTCATCCAGGAATGTTTCGTAAACTGTACCAGTATAATAGTCTAATCCTCTGACTATTGATATATCAATCTTATAATTATCCTCAGGCACTCCAAATAGATTTATATATTTAATAACTGTATCTAGTTCATCTAGACCCTCTTTAAATGTTTCATCATCTATATCCAATTTTCTTAAGCTTTCTAGTATCTTTTCATTTGAACCCTCAATATTGATAAAGTCAATGATTTTATCAATAGTATCTTTATTTAAACCAATATCTTGGAGCTCTTTATCAACAGCATCTAACCCAATCTTCTCTAGTTTATCCACAATTCTAAGGATTTGTGCAGAATCTTGAATATTTAAATTATCAAAGAAACCCCTAAGTATCTTTCTATTGTTGATATAAATAGTAAATGAATCAAATCCTAGTTCTTTGAAGGTTGAATAGATAAGAGATGGTATTTCTGCATCGTTGATAATTGATAGACTATTATTGCCTACTATATCTATATCACATTGATAGAATTCTCTAAACCTTCCTTTTTGGTTTCTTTCGCCTCTGTATACCTTTCCTATTTGATACCTTCTAAAAGGGAACTCCAATTGAGAATAATACTGGCTCACATATCTAGCTAGTGGGACTGTCAAGTCAAAACGCATACTCATATCTGTAGATTTGCTTTCAATCTTATATACTTGTTTTTCCGTATCTCCTCCACCTTTTGCTAGAAGCACTTCAGACTTTTCTATAACCGGAGTATCTATGGGCAAAAATCCATATTTCTCATAATTATTTCTTATTGTCTCCATCATCCAATTAAATAATATTTGATCACTAGGAATTAACTCCATAAATCCTGGCAATATAGATGGCTTAACTATCGAATTACTCATAAATTATATACCTCCACCACATTCTTTCTTATAATAATATCATGTATGGAAAAAAAGTCAAAGAAAAAGAGTTGATATCAATCCTCAACTCTCTATGTTGTTTATCTCTATTGATTTCAAGCATAAATCACATCCACTACAATCTAGTACTCTAGATCTAAATATCTCCTTAAGAACATGAATAATATCACTATCATCATAGCCTTTGCCGTGAATAATTATTTTTTGTGGAGCCAAGGCAAGTAATGAACTCAATATTATGTCCGCTTCACTGATGTCTTCATTAAATATATCTTCAAGTAAAAGGCTTATATCCCTATTATTTATTTTGTTGTTATAGGAGTCAAGCAATAATATGGTATCATTACTTATTACAATATTAACTAAATCAACTTGTGAGTATTGAGTATCTATAAAGTATTGTAGGGTATCTATATATTCGTTATATTCTATTAATAAATATATTTTATCCAAAGTTGTTTCAATTGCTTTGTCAATCAAATTATTAAATAACTTAGGTCTAAAAGTCAGATATCCATCTATTATCAGAGTATTATTTTCAATCAAATAATCAAACAAATCATCCTTAAATTGATCTTTTTCAGTGACTAATTGTTTTTTATCTAAGAGAATCTTGTATATTTCATCCACAACTTTATCTTTTTCTAATCCTTCTATATCAAACAAGAATTTATTTATTCTCGATACTATCATATTTTTTGAATAGAAATCTATAATTATATCCTGAATGAAATTTACTAAATTATTATATAGTGATATGTCAGTATCAGGGCTTTTCTTATTCAAGGAAAAGCTATAAACAAATCTATCATTATATTCTTCATAATTTATATTTAGGCTCTTTTTAACAGAGAACTTTTCCATAATATTGTGAAGTTTTTCGGCAGGTACAGTACTACCAATCTTAATGGGTTCCATAATAAACACTCCCTTCTATACTAGTATGTACCCTTTAAATTTCCCATATACTATATAAAATTTAACACTAGTTACAGTTAAGGCTAATTATAGTCCCAATATCTACAATATTTTTATCAGATAAATTATGAACTAATACATCTTTTGATTTAATAAAATCCAAAATTCTAGCCTTGTCTGGATGATCATCAATAGATCCTGATAAGAATAATGTATTTCTTGAATAATTACCTGTCGCACCTCCAATAAATCCATACTTTACATCTTTTAAACTAATAAATCCTGGATTTATTAACAAGGCGGAATAACCTTTTTCTATCAACTTGTTATAGATTGGAATATCAGAGGTTATCACACTTCTATCATCTATTATTGCCATTGAACATTTACTATAACCTTGTTTTACATTTATCAATTCTATCCCTTGTTTTTCCAAATAAAACTTTAATACTTCATCTGTATGCTTGAAATTATGGATTGCAATTTTGCCACCCATTCTTCCTACATTATATGCTATATCCTTAGGATACTTTACATCTAATTTTTTTTCACCCTTTATCAATTTCAAATTTCTATTAGAGAGAATATCCTTATAGTAATCATAAACATTAGGTGCAATTACTAAGGTATCATGGTTTATAGGGTGGATTACAATATCTGGATGATATGATATGGACTCATCTACATCCTCACATTTTATGGTCCTTATTATATTCAAATTAAATTTTTTTAAAGAATCAATTATTTCTTGATCTGCATTTCCTGCAATAATTACAGTATCAGCATTATGTCGGGGAATGAATGGATTTCCTATCATATTTAATCCTCCTTACATTATATTACCCAAAAAACAAGAAACTACTGAGTGATTTTTACAATCAAACAGTAGTATTTTTTCAAAATTTTAAAATTGGAGGCGGCACCCGGATTTGAACCGGGGGTAAAAGCTTTGCAGGCTTCTGCCTTACCACTTGGCTATGCCGCCATAAATGATATTACTGGAGCGGAAGACGAGATTCGAACTCGCGACCCTCGCCTTGGCAAGGCGATGCT
>CAZXWU010000066.1:0-8832 GCA_964644495.1 uncultured Tissierella sp. | reverse complement strand
GCTAAGTCCTAGTGAAGGTATGGTGGCAAAGATCCCTCTATTAAAAGGGTCTACCAACACTTGCTCCATAATGACCTATGGATTTGAAGCAAATATATCCAAATGGAGTCCCTTCCACGGTGGATACTATGCAGTCATAGAATCCTTGGCAAAGATAGTAGCCCTAGGTGGGGACTATAGCAAGGCTAGACTTTCTTTCCAAGAGTACTTTGAAAGACTAGGGGATGACAAGAGCAAATGGGGCAAACCACTATCAGCACTATTGGGTGCATATCTAGTAGAGAAGGAATTGGATATCCCAAGTATAGGCGGCAAGGATAGTATGAGTGGTTCCTTTGAAGACATAGATGTACCACCTACTTTGATTTCTTTTGCTGTAGTCACAGACAAAGTACAAAACATTGTATCAAATGAATTCAAAGAGACAGACAGTAATGTGGTCTTGATTCATTTGCACATTGATGATAATGGCCTGATTGATTTTAATCAACTAAGATCCAACTATGGAAAAATTAAGGAATTAGTAGACCAAGGCTTTGTAAGGGCGGCTCAAACTGTAAAACACGGTGGTATAGCTAGGACTATCACAGAGATGGCCTTTGGTAATATGATTGGATTCAAATTTGATGAGCTTGACAAGGAAAGATTATTTAAACCTTTATTTGGTTCTATAGTATTGGAAGTCTCTGAGGCTTGTGATATAGAATCAAAACTTGAAGGAATTGACTATGAATTATTAGGCAAGACTATAGAAAGAAAAGAAATTCAAATTGATAATATAAGAATAGATTTAGCCAAACTACTTGAGGCTTGGCAAAGTCCATTAGAGGATGTATTTCCAATAGAAGAAGTTAAAATGGACATTGAGAATGAAAATCAGAATAAATTTGAGACTATAAATATCAATGCAAAGTCTAGACCTAAGGTTCTTATACCAGTATTTACTGGGTCTCATGGTGAGTATAGCTTGACTCAAAGCTTTGAAAGAGCTGGCGGTGATGTGGAGACTTTTGTGTTTAACACTCTTAGCAAAGAAAAGATCCAAGAGTCATATAGACTACTAGCAGATCTGATAAAACAAAGTAAAATAGTGGCATTTCCAGATGGAGCAATACTTGGTAATGAACCTGAATCTGGTGGGAAACTACTAAGATTGATACTAAACAATCCATATGTGAAGGAAGCATTAGACGGACATGTGAGACAAAGGGATGGTCTTATACTAGGTGTGGGTAATGGATTCCAAGGACTTGTAAAGTCTGGTCTTATTGATAATGGAAGGGTCAGTCCTGATGAGGTAACTACTAGTATAGAGAAGAATCAATCTGGAGGATTTATATCCAGTATGGTGGATGTTGAAGTTGTATCCAACAAGTCACCATGGTTAAGTGGTATGAAAATAGGTCATATCTATACAGTGCCATTGGCTACCTATGAAGGTAGGATAATACTTCCACCTGATAGCCATATTTTATCCGATACACAGATATCAACTGGTTTTGTTGGTCAAAACATTACAGGGTCTGAATACAATATCGAGTCCTTAACCTGTCAGACAGGAAGGATATTTGGTACCCTTACAGGAATAGATAGAATGGGCAGTGGCTTATATAAAAATGCAGATATAAAAGGAGTACACAATATATTCGAATCAGCTATTAAATACTTTGGCTAGGAGGCTATAAGATGAAAGTAAGTATAATAATGGGTAGTATTTCAGATAAAGCAATCGCAGATAAAACTACAAAGATATTAGATGATTTCGATATAGAATATGAAGTTAAGATAATCTCAGCACATAGAACACCAGATTTAGCAGCAGACTTTGCTAAAAATGCTGAAGCGAATGGCACAGAGGTAATTATAGCTATAGCTGGAAAGGCAGCTCACCTAGCAGGGGTACTTGCAGGTATAAGCCCACTTCCAGTCATAGGTATTCCAGCCAAGTCATCCACAATGGATGGATTGGACTCACTACTTTCAGTAGTTCAAATGCCTAAGGGGGTTCCAGTGGCTACTGTAGCAATCGATGGTGGGGAGAATGCAGGATTATTAGCAGCTCAAATTTTATCAGTGAAATATCCTGAAATAAGACAAAAGTTTAAAGAATACAAGCTACAGTTGTTAAAAGAAGTTGAAGCTATGAATGAAGAACTTGAATCTAGATAGGGGGCAGTGCTTTGAGCGGCGTTGTAGGTATTTATAGCAGTGAAATGGATCATGTATCTAATCTAATATATTATGGCCTATATGGTCTACAACATAGAGGACAGATAAGTTCGGGTATTGCAGTTAATAACAACGGCTTTGTTGATTACTTCAAGGATCTAGGCCTTGTTCATGAGGTTTTTCCTAATGAAGTAATGGAGAGATTGAGGGGCAATATAGCTGTAGGTCATGTGAGATATGGATTTTCTTCTCAAGGTGAAGGAACTCGTAATGCTGAACCTTTAGTAGTTGGCTACAGAAAAGGTGCTTTAGCCTTAGCCCATGATGGGAAACTGGTGAACTTTGAAAGCTTAAGAGATGAATTAGAGGATAGGGGGTCTATATTTCAATCTGATCTGGACGCAGAAGTGATTGCAAACCTAATAGCAAGATATCATAAGGATGATGTTAATGAGGCTATCATCAAGGCGTTGGGGGAAATCAAGGGGTCATATGGTCTGATCATAATGACAAGTGATAGACTAGTAGGTGCCAGGGATCCATTTGGAATAAAACCCTTGTCTATAGGTAAGTTTAAAGATTCCTATGTATTGGCATCTGAGACCTGTGCCTTTGATACTATGGGTGCAGACTTTATTCGCGATGTTGATCCTGGAGAGATTGTAGTCATAGATAGTAATGGTCTAAAAACCATAAAGAAAAGTCCTCAGCCAAGGCATCTATGCCTATTTGAGTCACTATATTTAGCTAGACCAGATAGTAGAATTGATGGCAAGAGCATCTATCTAGGTAGGAATGAAGCAGGTAGAATACTTGCAAAGGAAAGCCCTGTAGATGCTGATATAGTCATAGGAGCCCCCGATTCAGGGATTGTAGCTGCTATTGGTTATGCTGAAGAATCCAAGATTCCATATGCAGAAGGTATTATCAAAAATAGATATGTGGGGCGTACATTTATACAACCTACACAAGAATTAAGGGACCAAGGAGTCAAAATTAAGCTAAATGTATTAAAAGAAAATATTGAAGGTAAAAGAGTTATATTAGTAGATGATTCCATAGTGAGGGGTACTACTATCAAGAGAACCGTAAACATGATAAAGAAGGCTGGAGCCAAGGAAGTCCATGTAAGGATAAGCTCTGCACCAGTAGTTAAACAATGCTATCTGGGTATGGATACTCCAAATGAGAAGAATTTAATTGCTGCAAATTATTCTACTGAGGAGATACGTGAAAAGATTGGCGCTGATTCATTGAAGCATATATCATTAGAAGGTTTGATAAGGGCATCAGGTAATAATAAGGGATTCTGTACAGGTTGTTTTGATGGTAAATACCCTATTGATAAGGAGGAAGGAAATGTCACTAACATATAAGGATGCTGGTGTAGATAAAGAAGCTGGTTATAAGCAGGTACAATTGATTAAAGGATTGATCAAAAAAACTCATACACCAGGGGTTATGTCAGATATAGGTGGGTTTGCAGGGCTCTTTCAGTTGGATACTTCAAAGTTTAAGGAGCCTGTATTAGTTTCAGGTACCGATGGAGTTGGGACCAAGTTAAAGATTGCATTTATGATGGACAAACATGACACAATAGGTGAGGATTGTGTAGCCATGTGTGTCAATGATATATTATGCCAAGGAGCCAGGCCTTTATTCTTTTTAGACTATATAGCTACTGGGAAACTAGTCCCTGAAGCAATGGCAAAGATAGTAGAAGGTGTATCCAATGGATGTATCAAAGCAGGTTGTGCCTTGATAGGTGGAGAGACTGCTGAAATGCCTGGATTCTACAAGGACAATGAATATGATGTGGCTGGGTTTTCAGTAGGAGCAGTTGACAAAAGTAAAATTATCAATGGTTCTACCATAGAAGAAGGAGATATCATCCTTGGCCTACCATCTTCAGGAATTCATAGTAATGGTTACTCTCTAGTAAGAAAGATAGTCTTTGAAAGACAAGGGATGGATGTAGATACCTTTATTCCTGAGTTAGATACCACTATTGGTGAAGAGTTACTGATACCTACCAGGATATATGTAGATCCAGTATATGAATTAGTCGAAAACTTCCATATCAAAGGCCTTTCCCATATAACAGGTGGTGGCTTCTATGAGAATATACCTAGGGTCCTACCAGAGGGCTTGTCAGCTCAGATTGACACCAAAGTCATAGACACACCAGTGATCTTCAACCTACTTCAAAAATGGGGGAACATAGAGCTTAAAGAGATGTACTCCACATTTAATATGGGGGTTGGCATGATAATGGTAGTCTCTCAAGATGAATATCCTAAGCTTAAGGAAGCCTTTGATAGTAAGGGAGAAAAGTTTTACCAATTAGGTAGGGTAATCAAAGGTGATGAGGGTGTTATCCTATGCTAAAATTGGGAGTGCTGATTTCTGGTGGAGGGACTAATCTCCAAGCCCTTATAAATAGCATTGAGACTGGTGATGTTGATGGAAAGATTGAGCTGGTCATATCCAATAAGAAGGATGCCTATGGGCTAGAACGGGGAAAGAAGGCTGGTATAGAGACACTCCATCTTAATCCTAAGGACTTTGATAGTGATGGAGCATATAATCTACAGCTTGTTAAAGAGTTCAAGGATAGGAATATAGATATTGTGGTATTAGCTGGATATCTAAAGATCCTTTCTCAAGATTTCATTAAGGAGTACAAGAATAGAATTATAAATATTCATCCATCACTGATTCCTAGTTTTTGCGGAGATGGCTACTATGGTGAAAAGGTCCACCAGGCAGTCTTAGATTATGGGAGCAAGCTAACTGGGGCAACTGTACACATTGTAGACGAGGGAACGGATACAGGGCCTATTATACTACAAGAAGTTGTAAGAGTGGATGATGATGAGACTTTACATAGTCTACAAGAAAAAGTTTTAGAGATTGAGCACAAGATACTAGTAGAAGCGGTTAGGCTATATTGTGATAAAAGGATATCCATAGAAGGTAGACGTGTAAAAATACTTTAGGAGTGATATTGTGAAAAGGGCATTGATTAGTGTTTATGATAAGGAAGGCATAGTAGACTTTGCTTCATCATTGAGTAAATTAGGCTGGGAGATCATATCAACTGGTGGCACATCCAAGATCCTAAAAGAGGCTGGAATAGATATATTAGAAGTTGAGGAGGTTACAAATTTCCCTGAAATCTTAGATGGTAGGGTAAAGACCTTGAACCCATATATACATGGAGGTCTTTTATACAAAAGGGATGATGAAAATCACAAGCAGACTATAAAAGAGATGAAGATAGGCCCTATTGATTTGCTTGTAAACAACCTATATCCCTTTGAAGATACAGTAAATAGGCAAGGGGTAAGCCAAGAAGAAATCATTGAGAATATAGATATTGGTGGTCCTTCTATGATTAGGGCTGCTGCAAAGAACTATAAATATGTATCAGTGGTAGTAGATCCTAAGGATTATGATTTGGTCATAGATGAACTAAAGTCTTCAGGAAATGTAAGCGAAGAAACAAACAAGCATTTAGCAGGAAAGGTATTTTCCTATACAGCCTACTATGACGCTTTGATAGGAAAATATTTCAATGAAATAAATGATATTGATTTTCCTGATACATTGACACTTACTTATAAGAAAGATCAAGATTTAAGGTATGGGGAAAATCCGCATCAAAAGGCAGCCTTCTATAGGGAGTATGGTGATGTTAGTGGCACTCTGGCAGGAGGAAAGCAGCTACATGGCAAGGCCTTATCCTTCAACAATATCAATGATTCTAATGGAGCCTTAAGGGCACTTAAAGAGTTTGATGAGCCAACAGTAGTAGGGGTAAAGCACTCCAACCCATGTGGTATTGGAAGTGGAAATACTCTAGAAGAAGCCTATATCAAAGCCTATGAGTGTGACAAGGAATCTATATTTGGCGGGATTATTGCAGCTAATAGAGAGGTTGACAAAGAGCTTGCTGATATGATCAATAGTATATTTATTGAAGTGGTATTGGCACCAGGATTTAGCCATGAAGCTCTTGAAATATTGACTAAAAAGAAGAATATAAGGCTTATTCAAATAGATGACATAGAGAAGGACATAGATGAATTTGATAGTAAAAAGGTGTTTGGTGGACTATTGGTCCAAGAAAGAGATAGTTTATTATTGCTAGAGGATATGGAGATAGCTACGGCGAGGGTACCTACGGACAAAGAAATGGATGATCTAATATTTGCATGGAAGGCAGCAAAGAATATAAACTCCAATGGAATTGTCTTAGCCAAAGATAAGGCTACCATAGGTATAGGCCTAGGAGAGGTAAATAGGTCATGGGCTGTTGAAGAAGCATTGGAGAGAGGCAGCCACAAGATAGAGGGCAGTGTGATAGCTTCGGATGGATTCTTCCCATTTAAGGATTCCATAGAGATAATAGCCAAATATGGTGTAAAGGCTATTATTCAACCAGGTGGCTCTATTAGAGATCCAGAGGTAATCGAAGAAGCAGACAAAAATGGTATAGCGATGTTGTTTACAGGGATAAGGCATTTCAAACATTAATACAGGAGGTAGTCATGAAATTACTGGTTATAGGTAGTGGTGGCCGAGAACATGGCTTATGTTGGAAATTTGCAGGATCAGGTAGGGTGGACAAAATTTACTGTGCACCTGGCAATGGAGGTACAGGACAAGTAGCAGAGAATATCGATATTCAGGCAAATGATATTGATGCTTTACTAGAATTTGCCCTTGATAAGAAGATAGATGTGACAATAGTAGGTCCAGAAGATCCACTAGTATTGGGGATTGTTGATAGATTTGAAGACCAAGGCCTAAAAATCTTCGGTGCCAATAAAAAGGCAGCCCAATTAGAAGGCAGCAAGGATTTTTCCAAGAAATTTATGGTCAAGTATGGTGTGGCTACTGCCAAATATAGAACCTATGATGATTATGGTCAAGCAGTAAAGGATTTAAGTGAATTTACTTATCCCTTGGTTATTAAAGCTGATGGACTCTGCCTAGGGAAAGGTGTTGTGATTTGTCAGTCTCAAGATGAAGCCATTAATAGCCTAGATGAAATATTAAATCAAAGGATTTTTGGTGATGAGGGTTGTTCAGTGGTTATAGAAGAGTTTTTAGATGGTATAGAAGCCTCCCTATTGTGCTTTGTATCGAATGGCAAGGTTCTTCCTATGGAAAGTGCCAAGGATTACAAAAGAATTTATGATGGTGATAAGGGACCAAATACCGGTGGGGTAGGTTGTTATTCACCAAGTCCCCTATTTACAAGGGAATTAAATGAAAAGATTCAGAAAAGTGTCTTAGACAAGATTGAACATGGTCTTAAAGAAGAGGATTTATTATATAATGGGATACTCTTTATAGGATTTATGATAGTTGAAGGTCAGCCTTTAGTTTTAGAATTTAATGTTAGATTTGGAGACCCTGAGACTGAGGTCTTGATGCCTAGACTTGAAAGTGATTTATTAGACTTGATAGAAAAGTCTATTGATGGTTCTATTGAAGAATCTGATTTAGTATGGAAAGATGAAGTGTGTTTGACTGTAGTCACAACTTCAGAAGGCTATCCTGGAGCTTATATAAAGGGACACAAGATTACAGGATTAGATGGCTTAGATGAAGATATTATTGTCTTTCATAATGGTACAGAGTATATGGATAATGACCTAGTTACCAATGGTGGAAGAGTAATGAGTATCACAGCTCTTGGTAATACTATGGAAGTAGCAAGAAAAAAGATCTATAAAAACATTGGGAAAATAAATTTCCAAGGTATTAATTATAGAAAAGATATTGGAAAAATATAAGGAGGTTTACAGTGGAAAATTTTTTTAAACTCAAAGAAAACAATACAGATGTAAAAACAGAAGTACTAGCAGGTATTACTACTTTTATGACCATGGCTTACATATTAGCGGTAAATCCACTAATATTATCAGACGCAGGTATGGATCCAGGTGGGGTATTTACCGCCACAGCTCTTTCAGCAGCTATAGCAACCTTGATGATGGCTCTATATGCTAAACATCCATTTGGAGTGGCTCCTGGAATGGGTCTAAATGCTTTCTTTGCCTATACAATAGTATTAGGGCCTATGGGTAAATCATGGCAATTTGCATTAACTGCAGTATTGATTGAAGGTATTATATTTGTTTTATTATCAGCTGTTAATGTAAGAGAAAAGATTTTTGAATCTATACCTATAAGCTTAAAAAATGCAGTATCTGTTGGTATTGGATTATTTATAGCATTTATTGGTTTAGATGGAGCAGGTATTATTCAAGCAGGAGAAGGTACGCTTTTAGGATTAGGTGATTTAACATCAGGATCAGCAATAGTAGCTATTATAGGTATTATATTGATTGGATTTTTATATGCAAAAAAAGTAAAGGGAGCTTTATTAATTGGAATTTTAGCGTCAACTATAATAGGTTTACCTCTTGGTGTTACAGTGTTACCAGAAGGATTTAGTATCGTGAGTATGCCACCTTCTGTTAGTGAAGTTGCTTTCAAATTTGTGCCTTTCAATGAAATATTTTCTATGGAAATGGTAGTAGTAGTATTTACTTTTCTTTTTGTTGATATATTTGATACAGTAGGTACTTTAGCAGGAGTTGCTTCTAAAGCAAATCTTTTAGATAAGGATGGAAAACTTCCTAGAGT
>CAZXWU010000065.1:0-8835 GCA_964644495.1 uncultured Tissierella sp. | reverse complement strand
GTAACCATGAGTATGTATTTGGCTATAGCATATTTACTAACAAGGAAAGAGAGAAATCCAAAAAGGAAGAGAACAGTATATATGATCACCAGTTTTCTAATCCTACTAATGGGGATTTCTAGAATGTATCTAGGAGTACATTGGCCTACGGATGTTATAGGTGGATTTATGATGGGTTATTTATTTTATAATGCAAGTAGGATCATCATACGTGAGTAGCTAGGGAACAGGAATATAATAATAAGATATAATTTTTTCGAGACAGGAGCTAAGAGAGAATGCACCTGTCTTTCTTTATGGAAAATATTGTTGACAAAAGGGCTAGTAGCTGGTAAGATAAACTTGTTAAAACTTTAACGACAACAAAAAGGAAGGAGTTAATTTTTTAATCAAATATGTTAAAAAATTAACTAAGTGAATAGGAGGCCTATCTATGCTAGCTACAGATATGATGGAAACAATAAATAAAATCATAGAGGATCATGATAACAATCAATCTTCAATCATTTCTATTCTCCAGGGAGTACAAAGAGAATATAGGTATTTGCCAGAGGAAGCCCTAAATTATTTATCAGAGAAGATGGATATTAGTGCATCAAAGATTTATGGTATTGCAACATTTTATGAGAACTTCTCCTTGCAAGCAAAGGGAAAACATATCATCAAGATATGTGATGGAACAGCTTGTCATATAAGAAAGTCCCAGCCAATACTCGATGCTTTGAGAAAAGAACTATCTCTTTCAGGAGATAGAATCACTACAGATGATTTATTAATTACTGTTGAATTAGTGTCATGTCTAGGTGCATGTAGCTTGGCTCCTGTTGTAAATATAGATGGTCTAGTATATGCCAAAATGACCCCAAGCAAGACACAAGCTTTAGTAAGAAAAATAAGGGAGGGACATTTAAGTGAAGATATGGACTAATCAGCAATTATATGATACTTATAATAAATTCAAAAATATAGATGATAAAGAAAGAAAAAAAATTATTGTATGTACTGGTACTGGTTGTGTAGCCGGAGGGGCCTTAGATATATATGATGAGTTTGAAAGATTGATAAATGAAAGTAATCTAAGTAGCAGAGCCAACTTACTTAAAGAAGATGAGAATATATCACTTAAAAAAAGTGGTTGTCCTGGCTTATGTGAGGCAGGTCCTCTAGTCAGGATAGAGCCTGGTGATACACTATATAGCATGGTCAAGGTTGAAGATTGTAAGGATATTATCAATGAGATATTTCTCCATGGAGAGCCTCTAGAAAGGCTACTATTTACTATAGATGAAGAGATATATCCTTCTAAACACTCAATTCCATTTTATTTAAATCAAACAAGATTAGTACTAAAAGATTGTGGAGAAATAGATCCTGAATCCATAGAAGAATACATAGGTCGTGGTGGATACTTGGCACTAGCCAAGGCTCTAGAAGAGATGAGTCCAAAGGATGTTTGCAATGAAATAGTAGAGTCTAAACTAAGAGGAAGAGGTGGAGGTGGCTTTTCTGCTGGTACAAAATGGTCACAGGTGCTTTCCTATGACTCGGATATGAAATATATTATATGTAATGGTGATGAAGGTGACCCAGGTGCCTTTATGGATATGTGTATCATGGAGGGAATTCCCCATTCTATTATAGAAGGAATGATCATAGCTGCCTATGCAACAAATGCTAAGGAAGGATATATCTATGTAAGGGCTGAGTATCCTTTGGCAGTCAAGAGGCTGACTATGGCTATAAAGCAAGCTAGGGAATACGGCTTACTAGGTGACAATATCTTAGGCACTGACTTGTCTTTTGATATCCATATCAATCAAGGTGCTGGCGCCTTTGTATGTGGTGAAGGTAGCGCCCTCATTGCCTCCATAGAAGGAGAAAGGGGCATGCCTAGGGTAAAGGCTAAAAGAACAGTTGAAGAAGGCTTGTGGAAGAAACCTACAGTCTTGAACAATGTAGAGACCTTTGCCAATGTAAGATATATTATCTTGAATGGTTCAGAATGGTATAGGTCTCATGGTACAAAAGATAGCCCAGGGACCAAGGCCTTTTCCGTAACTGGAAATGTAAACAATACAGGAATTATAGAAGTTCCTATGGGAACCACACTAAGGGAAATAATCTTTGACACCTGTGGTGGCATCATGGATGGCAAGAAGTTCAAAGCTGTTCAGATAGGAGGACCATCTGGAGGTTGCCTTACAGAGGAACATCTGAATCTTGCCCTTGATTTTGACTCACTGACAGAGGTAGGGGCTATGATAGGCTCTGGTGGTATGGTTGTCATGGATGAGGATACTTGTATTGTAGAAGTAGCCAGATTCTTTATGAACTTTACCCAAAAGGAGTCATGTGGTAAATGTGTCCCATGTAGAGAAGGAACCAAGAGAATGCTAGAAATCATGGAGAAAATTGTTGCTGGCAAAGCAAATATGAGGGACCTAGACCTACTACAAGAGTTAGCCTACACAGTTACAGATACATCCCTATGTGGACTAGGCAAGACTGCAGCCAATCCAGTTCTTTCTAGCTTAAAGTACTTTCGGGATGAATATATAGAGCATATAATAGACAAGAAATGTCATGCCAAGGTTTGTGAAGCATTAAAGACAATCAGGATCATCCCTGAATTGTGTAAGGGATGTAGTAAATGTGCAAGAATCTGCCCAGCTGATGCCATTGAGGGTAAGGTAAAAGAAGTCTATACCATCATAGAGGATAAATGTATCAAATGTGGTGCTTGCATAGAATCCTGTGCATTTGCAGCTATCGAGGAGGTCTAACTATGGCAACTATGATAATTGATAATAGAAAAGTAGAATTTACAGATGAAAAAAATGTCCTAGAAGTAGTAAGAAAGGCAGGCATCGATTTACCAACTTTTTGCTATTATTCAGAGCTAAGTATATACGGTGCTTGTAGAATGTGTATAGTTGAAGATAAATGGGGTGGAGTATTTACATCATGCTCCCAAATCCCAAAAGACGGTATGGCAATATCCACTCAAACACCTAAGCTTAGAAAATATAGAAAGACCATACTTGAACTATTATTATCAAATCATGATAGGGATTGTACTTCATGTAATATAACCGGTAGATGTGACCTACAAAAGTTAGCTCGTAGATTTGGACTAGATGAGATTCGTTTTGGTGAATTAGATAAGAAACTTCCCATAGATGATTCCAGCCACAGTATAGTCAGAAATCCTAATAAATGCATATATTGTGGAGATTGTGTCAGGGTTTGCGAAGAGGTTCAGGGAATAGGTGCTCTAAGCTTTACCCATAGAGGGTCAAATCTGAGAATCTCTCCCGCCTTTAATAAGACCATCAGTGAGGTAAACTGTGTAGACTGTGGGCAATGTCGTACAGTTTGTCCTACTGCCGCCATAACAGTCAAGGATGAAAGAGATGAGTTCTGGCACCTTCTTGGAGATAAAAATAAGAGAATAGTAGCCCAAATAGCTCCTGCAGTTAGGGTTGCCTTGGGAGAAAGATTTGGACTTAAGGCAGGTGAAGTTACCATTGGAAGAATAGTAGCAGCCTTGAAGATGGTCGGGGTAGATGAAGTATACGATACAGCCTTTGCTGCAGATATGACTGTAATAGAGGAGAGCAATGAGTTTATAGAAAGACTGACTAATAATGAAAATCTACCCCTATTTACATCATGTTGTCCTGGTTGGGTTAAGTTTGCTGGAAACAGGTATCCTGAACTAGAAAACAATATATCATCCTGCAAATCCCCTCAACAGATGTTTGGAGCAGTGGTAAAGGAATACTATAAGGGAAAAGATATAGAAGATGGTAAGGAAACAGTCATGATATCCATAATGCCTTGTACTGCAAAGAAGGCTGAAGCAGCTAGGCCTGAATTTGAAGTTGACAATATTCGAGATGTAGACTTAGTTATCACAACCAATGAGTTGGCTAGAATTATCAAAGAGATGGGTATTGTATTTGACGAATTAGAGGATGAATCCTTCGATATGCCATTTGGGCTAGCAAGCGGTTCTGGAATCATATTTGGTGCAACTGGTGGAGTCACGGAAGCAGTGGTCACAAGGCTTCTCAAGAGCAAACCAGATCACACAGAAAAGCAAGTTATATTCAAAGATGTTCGTGGAATGGAAAATATCAAAGAATCTGTGTTTACAGTTGATGGAAGGGAAGTCAAAGTAGCCATAGTTCATGGTCTAAAGAATGCAGATGATTTGATTAAGATGATTAAATCTGGTGACAGGCACTACGATTTTATAGAGGTTATGGCTTGTCCAGGAGGCTGTGTATCTGGAGGCGGCCAACCTGCACCTGCTGATATTGAAATGAGAAAAGAAAGAGCAATGGGATTATACAAGATAGATAGGACCTCATTTATCAAGAGCTCAGAAAACAACCCAATAGCTACTAGGATATTTGAGGAGCTTCTAAAGGATAAGAAGCATCTGATTCATGTGCATTCCCGTCAAGATGAAGACCTTGTGAGCAAAGAAGAATAAATTGCAATCAGTCTAGCGTTTCCCTTGGGGAGATAATTTGCTCATGGGAAACGCCTTTCCCCTAATTTGCGACATCGGGGACGGTTCTCTGTCGCATTCTATTATAATATAAATAAATCAAATTAGTAATGTAAGAAATATAGCATTACTAATTTTTATTTTTGTGTGCGACAGTCGTATGACAGCCGGGGACGGTTCTCATTTGTCGCATGGCTTTTTTTATATTTTCTATTGACTTATATCGACACCCGATATACAATATAAACAAGAAACATATCGAGTGACGATATAACATCAGTCGATATAGATTGGGGGCTAAATAATGGCTAAAAAAGCTTTGACTCAGCCAATGTATTACATACTTTTGAGTTTAAAGGAAAAAAGACATGGATATGAAATCATGCAATATATTGAATGGCTCACAGAAGGTCGTGTCAAGGTTGGACCTGGAACCCTTTACTCACTCCTATCACGATTTGAGGATGATGAATATATTAGAATGGTTTCCGATGATGATAATAAAAAAACTTATATCATAACAGATATAGGTAAATATGTATTAGATGGAGAGCTTGAGAGATTGACTCAACTACTTGATGATGCAGGACTTGTAAAAGGAGGTAATGAAGATGAATTTCAAAATAGAAAATAACTACCTTAATATAAGTAACTATCCTTCCATAGAAAGACATTTTGAAAAAATGGCAAGTAAAGGATGGCTGATAAATAAGATAATAGCTGGGAGCCTATTCATTTATAAAAAGATAGAGGCTGAAGAATTAGACTTTTCCATATCTCCATATGAGGTAGAAACAGCCTTTACTAGAAAAAGTAAAAGGGAATTGGAGGAGTTTCAAACAGTTTGCAAAAATGTAGGCTGGAACTATGCTACAAAAACCTATGATCTTCATATATATTTTAAAGAAAAGGGTACAGAAGCAGTTCCTATTCAAACAGATGAAGAAGAAGAGTTCAAAACCCTGGAGATCATAGGAAAAAAACAGCTTAGAGCTCAATACTGGCAAATACCATTATTTATTTTTCTAGCCTGGTCTATGATAGGCAGAAGCATTACTAGTGTATATGGTATGAGAGATGGACTAGGGCAGATAGTATCTTTACTTTTACCTATAGGGATTGTATTAGGCCTATTAAGTATTATTGACCTGAGAAGCTTCTTAAAGAAAAATAGAAAAAATATAGACTTAGGTAATAGTATTGAATTTAATGATTCAAGATTCTATGGCTTTAAAATTTGCCATATGATATTTAACATACTTATTCTTGTATTTATATTGTATTTTATCTACACTGCAATAATCTTAAGAAACAGAATAATTCTGATGGCATTTATTCCAGTATTAATTGGAACCATCATAGGCACCTTATATAGAATATTCGTTAAACCTTCCAAGCGAAGCACAGATTATAAGAAGATGATATTTGTTGTAATTATGCTGGCTGTATTTGTAATACCTACAAGTGTGGGAGTATTAAATATTGGATTTTTAGCAAATCGTGAAGGTGAAGCAAATATAGATGGCTATAGGGTTCTATCAATTAATGATTTTACAGATAAAGGTACAGTAGAAGATTATAGTAACTTAAGAAAAAATGTGAGTATACTTATCCCTAAGTCCTATGAATATTCATCCTACTATAGAGAGCAGGGATACTTAGAGACAGAGTATTCCAAGGTTTTAAATGAAAGTTTAGCTAAAAATCTAGTAAATAGATATAAAAGAGAAGCAGAAAATAGGATAAGAGGTAGAAACTCTGAAGAGCTTAGAATTATGTTTGAAAATGACACCTACTTTTCATTTTTATCTTGGACTGGTTTCACAGAGGCTGACTTCAATAGTCTAAAACATAAGGATACAAAAGAAGCTATAAAGGATGGACTTGAAATAATAAAGCAAAGATCCATAGTAGAAGATAAGGATAATCTCTGGGCTATGGATGAAGTCTATTTCTTAGATTATGATAAGGATGAAGTAGTAATTAGAAATGGAAAAGAGGTTTTCTATCTAGAAGGACTAGATTTCTCAGATCCTCAAGTTATTGAAATAGTGAAGGATAGGTTAGATTTGAATTAGTATGCGACATCGGGGATACCGTTCCAGTGATATTTCACAAAATCAAAGATTTTGGAAATATCTACTGTTTGGCACACGGCGGTTCTCTTCGCATAATAGTGTATTGTTACACTATCATAGGTCGCAGGATTGAATTATTTACATATGAATGCTAATATAGTGATAGTGATTAATAATTAATAGCAGACCATATAATAGATTAAGGGGGAGAGAGAATGCTTACAGAATTTATTAAAGCTTATATTATATTACTGGTATATTTTATAATAGCAGCATCTCTTGCTCTTATTTTGCGTAGATTTGTTGATGTGCCTAGGGAGATATTTCGAAAGATCTTACATATGATTCTATTGGGTTCCATATTTGTATTGACCTATGGATTTGAAACCTGGTGGCTAGCAGCTTTAGCTGGAATTGTTTTTGTAATTATGGTATTTCCAATCCTAGCATTTGCCGAAAGGATACCAGGATATTCAGACCTACTTATAGAGCGAAAACCCGGTGAGATAAAGAAGAGCCTTGTTATAGTATTTTTTATGTTTGCAGTACTAATTATTGTCTGCTGGGGATGGCTGGGAGAGAAATATTTAATAATAGCATCTGTCTTGGCTTGGGGTCTTGGAGATGCCGCTGCAGCATTAATTGGGAAACGTTTTGGTAGGAGATACATAGAGGGTAAATTAGTAGAAGGTCGCAAAAGCCTTGAGGGAACTATAGCCATGTTTATAGTGTCTTTTATAACAATAATGCTTGTATTAGGCATATATAGCCCACTAAAGTTGTCCGCTAATATACCAATTTCTGCCTTGACTGCAGGAGTATGTTCCATAGTGGAGCTTTATACTAAGGGTGGGATGGATACCATAACTTGCCCATTTTCAGCTGCTGCAGTATTGATACCATTGATTTGTTTGTGGGGTGTATAGATGTCAAAATCAAAATCCGGTGAACGGACACTTATAACTTCAGTAGTATTTAGTTCTCCCGGCCCCTTAGTTGTAGGGGTGGCACTTTTCTTTGGGAGATCATCTACCCAGATTGCAGATTTCATTCGTCGTAGCTCAGAATTAGTGGCCATAATCATATCATTGATAGTATATAGGATTATTCACAAAGATAGTGAGCCAGATCCGGCCTATAAAGCAAAGCTGGAACGCAATGCAAATATTTGTGTTGGAGCAGCAATGTGCCTATCAGGTATAGCTTTGGTAGTTATAGCAATATTCTCATCAAAATCGGCAAAAGGGAATGTAATTCCAGGCCTAGTCATAGCCATATTAGGAGTAATAGCTAATTCCTTGTTCTGCTTAAGGTATAGCAAATTAAATCGTCAAAATCCTGATGCCATACTTGCTGTACAAAGCAAATTATATTTTGCAAAGTTTATTGTAGATGCTTGCATAACTTTTTCCTTATTATTTATCCTAATTGACCCTAATGGTCCCATAACACCATATGTAGACTTAGGAGTATCCGTAATTGTTGCAGTATATCTAATAATAAATGGAATTTCCACCATAAAACCAAACCTTAATTAATATTAAATGATATCGCCAAAGATAAATTTAATTTACTAATAATAATTAAAACCCCTAAAAGCTAAATTTGCTTTTAGGGGTTTTATCTATCTAATAGCTAACCTGAATTAAACACAGGCCTTTAGCTTCAATCATTGGGCCTGCTATACTACGATCCTTTGCCTCAAGGATGTTTTTAATATATTTTGGGTTTATTTCCTTTTTGCCAACTCTAATAAGAGTACCAGTTATGATTCTAATCATATTATGCAAAAATCCATCACCTTCATAATCAATATAGATATAATCATCATTCTTGGTGATTGTTATATCTGTGATAGTTTTGATGGTGCTTTTCTTCTTGGATTTCATAGTTGTAAAGGCAGCAAAATCATGATTACCTATGAGATAAGAAGCAGCCTCTTGCATCAATTTTAAGTCAAGTGTTTCTGGGACATGGCTTGTATACCTTCTTGTAAATACATCTTGGTATTTATTATTGTCTATGGTATATCTATATAGTTTTGATTTGGCATTGTATTGTGAATGGTACCTACCATCCACAGCTTCAAGATTATAGGCAACTATATCATCAGGCAAATATCTATTTATATAGTTCTCTATTTCAGTAATAGTCATATTGGAATTTATAAAAAAATTGCATATATAAGCCTTAGCATGAACCCCTTTATCAGTTCGTGAAGAACCGATTACATTGATT
>CAZXWU010000064.1:0-8847 GCA_964644495.1 uncultured Tissierella sp. | reverse complement strand
TACTAAGGTAGATAAGGAACTTATAGATGCGGCTAAAGATAGCAAACTTAAACTAGTAATAAGGGCAGGTGTAGGCCTAGACAATATAGATTTAGAATATGCTAAGGAAAATAGGTTAATGGTTACAAATACACCAAATGCCAGCAGCAATTCTGTGGCGGAGCTTGTACTTGGCCATATGCTCAGTTTATCAAGATTTATAGCTATTTCTAATCTGACCATGCGAGAGGGACTTTGGAATAAGAAGACTTATACAGGTGTTGAGCTTTATGGAAAGACTCTTGGAATCATGGGATTTGGTAAAATAGGTAAGGCCTTAGCCCATAAAGCCACTGCCTTAGGGATGAAGGTTATATTCTATGATAAGTTTATTAATAATGATGAGACCTATGAATACTATGAACTTGAAGAGCTTTTAAAGAATGCAGACTATATTTCCCTTCATGTACCATCAACAGACAAACCAATAATTGGCAAAGAAGAGTTTGACCTTATGAAGGAGGGAGTCTTTATTGTCAATGCAGCAAGAGGCGGGGTTATAGATGAAGAAGCCTTACTAGAGGCATTAGATAATGGAAAGCTAGCAGGTGCAGGACTAGATGTATACTCCAAGGAACCAAGTCCAAATCCTAAGCTCTGCAATCATCCTAATATATCTTGTACACCTCATATAGGTGGAGCTACGGAAGAAGCACAAAAAAGAATTGGCCAAGAGATAATTGATATAGTGATGACCTTTTATACAAAGCAGATAAAAACAATAGCAATTTAGGGGGCAAAAATGATTAATATTAGACCGTTTAAAGGATATAGGCCTGGACAGGGCTTAGAAGATAAGATAGCAAGTAAACCATATGATGTTATAGACCACAATGAAGCAATGGAGATAGGCAAGGGCAATGCCCTCTCCTATGTTCATGTCATAAGGCCGGAGATAGATTTACCAGATAATACAGATCCATATTCCGAGGAGGTATATCTAAAGGCAAAAGAAACACTAGAAGAGTTTATCCATAAGAGCTATTTAATAGAAGAGGACAAGGATGTATTCTATATATATAGGCAAATTCTAGATGGTAGGGAACAAAATGGGATAGTAGGCTGTATATCAATTGATGACTATGGTGAAGGTAGAATAAAAAAGCATGAACTTACAAAGGTTGACAAAGAAGAAGATAGAATTAATAACTTCTACTATTCACAAGCTAATACTGAACCTGTATTCTTATTTTATAAGAAGAATAAAGCTATTAAAAACTTTATAGAGGAATGGACAAGGGATTACAACTGTGTATATGATTTTGTATCTCAAGATGGTGTCAAACAGATGCTCTGGATAGTTGATCATAAAGAAAAGATTGATTATATTCAAGAATTATTTGCATCTTTAGATAGCTTATATATAGCAGATGGACACCATAGAACAGCTTCTTCCTATAAGGTAGGGCAAAAAATGAGACAGGAAAATCCTGACTACACAGGACAAGAAGAGTTCAACTATTTTATGTCCGTAGTATTTCCGGATGATGAGCTTTATATTATGCCCTACAATAGGGTCATCAAAGACCTGAATGGACATAGTGAAGAGGAATTTCTTGAAAAGATTGGAGAAAAATTTAATATAAATCCGATTATTGACCTTAAGGAACCAAGCAAAAAACATGACTATACTATGATCCTAGGGGATAGATATTATAGTTTGACTACTAAGGAAGGAATATTTGACCATGAGGATGTGGTAAAGTCTCTTGATGTATCCATACTTCAAGATAATATACTAGATCCAATCCTTGGAATCAAGGATCCCAGAACAGACACTAGGCTTGAATTCTATGGTGGCAAAGATATGCTGGATACAATAGTAGAAAGATTGAATAAGGATATGAGTGTAGCCTTTTTACTTTATCCAACAGAGATTAATCAAATAATTGACCTAAGCGATAGGCAGAAGATAATGCCACCAAAGTCTACTTGGTTTGAGCCAAAGTTGATGAGTGGATTATTTATCCATAGATTTAAATAAAGGATACTATACCATCCTACTGATTTATATGAGTAAAAAATTTTAAGCTTTTGTAATTTTAGGAAAAAAGTCTGAATTGTGGTACAATAGGGGTAGGAGGGATTTAATAATGGATTTAATAAATAAGAAAGTCATCCATAAGGCCTTTGGTGAGGGAAAGATTATTGCTAATACCGGAGAATACTTAAAAATACAATTCAGTGATGGAGAAAAGGATTTTATTTTCCCAGATGTTTTCAAATCTTTTTTAGAATTTAAGAATAGTAAAGACACAGAATTAATACTACCGATTATTAAGGAAAAACACATAATAAAACAAGACGAAAAAATGGAACGTGAGAAGCAAATCAAAAAAGAAAGAACACTTAAACTAGAAGCATATAGACAAGAAAGAGGATCTAATAGGAAATCTGGTTCAAAAAGAGCAATGCTGGCATCATCTAATTTAGCATTTAAATACAATTTTTGTGATGGTGGGCAAACTGATGATCAGATAGGATTTAGCGGACTTTGTAGCGATGATGTGATGACTAAAAATATTAAGCAAAGCAAAAATATATGGTGCAAATCCAATGAAAGCAATTGCTTAAAGTACCATAAGGAAGAGATCACAAGGGAAGAATTAGACCAGATTTATAAAAATGATGATTTTGTTTGTTATGAAAGTATGGCTCTTAGGGATTGGAAGGCTTCAGCTGGTCATGTACTAAGTGGAAAAAATAAAGGTAAGCCAAAGAATTTAGCTAGAGCTCAAAACAATACCCTAGCTATATTAACAACTTGTGAACCTGGAGAAGCAGAAGATACTAGATATATCTTTGGGGTTTTCCTTGTTGGAGAAACCTTCAAGGGTGATGCAAATAAAGAGGGTTATGTAAGTGCTGACCCTAAGTACAAAATAAGCTTATCTAGAGAAGAAGCTCAAAAACTCCTATTCTGGAATTATTATGCAAATGCAACTAACCCTCATAATATATTATGGAATTCAGGTATGTTTAGATATTTCCACAATATGCAAGCATCTCAAATTCTTAAAGATATTGTAGCAATTAAGGAAGGTACAGAAGATGAAGAATTAGCCAAAGACTTCTTAAACTATTTTTGTGATGTTCAAAAAATAGATCCTGATTCAATTGGGGAATTAAATGGTGCATTAAAACAAGATCAGCCCCCAACTTCACAATAGTTTTTTGTTTGGACACTTAAATATGTAATAATATTGGTCTGCTTGATATCAAGCAGACTTTATTTAAATGTAAAAATCCGTTTTTCAGTTGTCTATGAACCAATCAAGTATCCATGACAATGCTTTTTACAAGCTTAAAAGTAATTATTTTGACTAGTCGAAAATATCTAATGAGAAGGACTAGATATTGTGATAAAATGAAAATAAGAAGAAATAGATTTACTTAGCAAAAAAATATAATTAGGAGTTGATAAAATGAAAAACACTCTTATATTAATACTCATTTTTTCCATGGTTCTAAGTGGAATACTTCCATTGGGGGCATATGGTCAAGGAGTAGACGAAAAGATTTTAGAAGATGTAATTCTTAAACTCAAGGGATTGTTTGATATTTCAGATGACTATGATAATTTTACATCCAGGGTTACTTCCTATGATGATAATGTGACCTTTTATCTAAATTGGTCAGACTCAAATGAAGAATTTCCTAATATTTCTATCCATACTGATTCCCAGGGCAATATAATTTCATTTAACAAGTACGAGAATCAGCCTGTGGAGTCTGATTCTAGATTACCAAAGATAAGTAAGGATGAAGCATTCAGAATAGCCATGGACTTTATTGAAAAAATTGACCCAGCAGTCTTTAATGAATTGGAGCTTAAAGAATCATCACATCCTATAAGTACCTGGGATAGACAATATAGCTTTAGATTTATTAGAAATATCAATGAGGTCCCATATACGGCCAATACTGTAAATTTAAATGTAGATATGCAAACAGGTCAAGTAGCAAGTCTGAATATAAACTGGGAAAGGAAACTAGAATTTCCTGACACCGATAATATAATAAGCTTAGAGGAAGCCGAGAAGGCTTACAAAGAAGAAATAGGGCTAAAATTAGTTTATAAACGAGGCGGCAGAAATATCATAATGGACAATGAAAATAATGATAGTGAATATTTTCTAGCCTACACAAACATTGGGGGCTTAAAAGGTATCGATGCAAAGACAGGAAAGAGTATCAATATTTCCTTTTATTCCACCTTTTATAATAATGAGGAGGCTACAACAGAAAGTGCTTCAGATGGAGGGCAACCACCTATCATAACTCCTGAGGAAAGAGAAGAGATAGATAAGTTAAAGGGTTTGTTGCCAATAGAAGAGATTGAAAAGGAAGCAAGAGAAATTCTGGATTTGGATGATAGTTATGAACTAAGAAGTAAAAGCTTATACTCTAGTTGGGAAGATACTGATGAATTCTTCTATTCATTAAATTTTGTGAAAATAGTAGAAGATAAGGAGTATAGTAGCCAAATTTCCTTAAATGCTAAGACACTAGAATTGACAAGCTTTTATAAATATAGAGATATAGATACTGATTCTAAGGTTAGGATAAATAAATCTGAAGCCATAGAGTTAGCCAAGGAATTTATAGGCAAGATTAATCCAGATAAGCTTGATCAAGTTGAGCTTATAGAGACAGATACTGGCAAAGACAATGAAGTACACTACAGATTAAACTTTATTAGAAAAGTAGATCAAATATATGTAGAATCAGACTCGATTTCCATAGGGATAGATGCTGTAAATAAGGATATTAATTCATATAATATCAATTGGTACAAGGGTGACCTCCCATCAAGTGACAATATCATATCACTAGATAGGGCATATGAAGTCCTCTTTAATGGCATTGGTTTAGACCTTAATTATCACAATATATATGATTATAAGAATTTAGATAAAGAGCAAAACATGCAAATTAAGCTTGTCTATGGTATAAATCAAGATAAACCTATGATTATAGATGGATTTACTGGGGATATACTGGATTATTCAGGAAATGTATATAGGGATAATACAATACCGTCATACACTGATATAGACAAGTCATATGCTAAGGATAAAATCATTACCCTAGCACAATATGGTATAGCTTTTTCTGGAGATGAATTTAAGCCAAATGATTTGATAAGCCAAGAAGATTTCTTATACCTATTATGGAAGTCTATAAATCCATATAGGGGATTACTTCAGCAAGATATGGATGAGATTTACAAGGATTTAATTCGACAAAATATTGTAAAGACTGATGAGAAAAATAGGGAAAGACCAGTCACCAAGGAAGAGGCGGTCAAGTTTACTATCAGAGCCATGGGATATGGAAAACTAGCTGAGATTGATAATATATATTCAGATATATTCAATGATGGGGACGATATAGATCCAAATCTAAAAGGATATATGACTCTAGCCTATGGCCTTAAGATAATAAATGGAGATGGAAGTGACAAGATTAGGCCAAAATATGAATTAGAAAGACAAGATGCAGCCAGCATCTTATATAATTATATGTTCAATTAAGCAATTATAAAGCAAAGCTAGAATTATCTAGCTTTGCTTTTCTAATTTACATATCAGCAGGCATTATAATTTATATCAAACCATCATCCTTCAATACTTCAAAAAAGGCATCCACTACATCACTATCATACTTTATATCCTTAAGGCTTAACAGTTCCTCAATAGCCTCATTAGGTGTAGATACATTCTTATAGGCTCTTTGGGATGTCATAGCATCAAAGGAATCAGCCACCGCAATTATCTTAGCCTCAATTAATATTTCATCACCCTTGAGGCCTTTTGGGTATCCTGATCCATCTATCCTCTCGTGGTGCTGCATGACTATATCAGATATATTTTCAAAATATGTTTTAGCAACCATCTCTGCACCCCACTTGGAGTGACTTTTAACCACGTCAAACTCTTCGTCTGTTAAAGAAGCGGGTTTATTCAATATTTCGTCAGGTATATTTATTTTACCCAGATCATGGAATAAGGCTGCAAAACCAATGTTTTCAATTTTCTCTTTAGACAATCTCATTTTATAGGCAATTTTAATACAAAAATCCTTTACCCTTTGGATGTGTCCATGTGTATATACATCTTTTTCCTCTACAGAATTAGCTAAATCAAGCAATTCCCTAATAATAGAGCTGATATAATGAAAAGTGGGCTGAGTAGAAAAGTATAAAAGTGTTACATCTGTAATCGTTGTACAATGAACATGCTCCACTAAATGATTGGTATAAAAATAATCTCCTCCATTTAAGACTGTCTTGGATTTATTATATGCTAGTTCCAAGCTACCATCTAGCAGATAGAAGAATTCCATCAATTCAAGATCTTCTCCTGGCTTAATAAAAAACGATTCCTTAGCATCAATTTTTTGAAGCATGACTTCAGCACCATCGCCTCGGCCAAGTAATCTTAATTCTGCCTTATTTTGATCAAATCTATCTAAAAAACCATCTTTACTACCAATATGGATACCCTTATTCATTTTATCTCCCCTCGCCTTGACTTGGCTAAATATCTATTTACTAACTTTATTATACTAAAAAAAGGATATCAAAGATACCCTTTTTTAGTATTGTCGACTAATTTCGGCAAGCCTTTACTAAATGGTTACTACTATTAGGGGGTCTATCATTATAATTTGGCCACCAATTTCCACTGGAATATACTCGCAAATAACTAATATCCCAATCTTGCCTGCTTCCTTTATGACCTTTTCTGAAAGTTTATCCGTCTCCTTGACCAGTTTTTCGATTATCTTATTAATCTCTTTTTCTGCCTTTTCACCTAATTCATCTACTTGTGATACTTGATAAATTGCTTCTTCAATCAAACTGTCAATTTCATTGTTAGTTGCTTCTACAACAGCAGGAATCTCCTCATAGTCCCACTTTCCTGCATAGGATGCTGGTACAAATAAAGATAATACTAAAACAAGAGTTAAAATACTACTAATTAATCTTTTCATGTATCCTCCTTTTCTATCCATTCATCCTGAAACAAAAAAAACTATATGCCAAAGCATACAGTTACAATATATTGTAACCTCTTCGGCAACCCGGCTATCATAGCTCTTAAGCTTTAGACCCGTGGTTTTGCGTCCTTGATTTTCAACAAGTTTGCTATTGTCGGAGATATGGATTTTAGTTTATTATTTAATACCCATTATATACATAATTATAGAGGATATCAACATAATATGGGAAATAATAGTATTATTTAAAAAATGTTAATTATTAAAGATTAATTTTTAACTTCTACAAGACAATAATCATTTCTAGAAAACAACTGTATCCATAAAAGAACCATCAATCATAGTCCTCTTCAAGGTTATTATTAATAGAAAAGAGATACTTTTTGACACTTTAAGGTTAATCCACAGGAGATTAGGAGGAGTGGCACACCTAATCCCCCGATTGGAATTCAACAATCAATATATATTTATTGATTATCGATAAATATATATTGACATACACTGTTTATAGACTTATAATATAATCAAATTGAATTTTGGAGGTAAACTTATGAAAGTGAATATTGCATCAAATATATTGAAAATCTTATTGGTTTTATTTGCCCTAGGAGCTATAGTTTTTGGTATATTTATTTTACCTATAATGGCTGAGCAGATGACAGATATAAATTCTGAAGTTGCATATGCAAAAGTACCTATACTTATAGTGTGTGAAACATTACTAGTATTATTATTAGTTGGAATAGGTATTATTCTACGTCTACTCTTGGTTTTTGACCGTGGCAAGACTTTTAGTCAAACCTTTATTCGCGGGCTAGAGATTCTTACTGGAATGTGTCTTATAGTATCTATAGTATTAATTGTTTTATTTAAGTACATTGAAACTTTGGGAGGACCAGATCCATTTACAGGCTTGATAATGGTAGCCCTAATATTTGTAATATTGATAGTTGCATCAGTAATTATGTTAATACGAAGTATAGTAAAGAAGGCCATGGTTTACAAAGATGATTATGATTTGACTGTGTAGGTGATGGATGATGATAATAGTAAATTTAGATGTGATGTTAGCAAAAAGAAAAATGAGTGTTACTGAACTCAGTGAAAAAGTAGGGATTACCATGGCCAATATATCCATACTTAAAAACGGTAAAGCCAAAGCCATAAGATTCAGTACACTGGAGGCAATATGTAAAGCGCTAGATTGCCAACCGGGGGATATATTAGAATATATGGGTGAAGAGGAAAGTAAGGGTGAGGATAATGGAGTATCTAGCCTTTGAAAACAAGGAGCTGCTATTTTAAGGAGATTAATTTTATTGGATTTATCTAAACATTACTATATACTTATATCATGATATGAATTGCAGAAAACGGAAACAAAAAAAGGGGAGGTGTTACTATGAAGGAAGAATCTCAATTATTTGAATTGATGACAAAGATGTATGCTCTTTTCCAAATTGGGCAAAGGAATCTTTGGGAAGTCTTAAAGATGGCAGTGTATTAAAAGCCATAAAACTATCCTTAGGAAGTGATCACTATGATTAATAATAGAATTAATATACAAGGCCAAATGCTAAGAATCGAAAGGCTCCGTCAAGGTAAGGAACTTAAAGAAGTTGCTGGTAGAATATGTAGTATAAGTACTCTTTCTAAAATAGAAAGAGGTAAGCAAAAAGCAGATCCTGATATGCTTGTGGATTTATATAATGAATTAGGCATTAAATATGAAAATGATATAGAGTTTATAGAAAAGATGAGCCACTATATCAGGCAATATTTTCATGAGACAATTTATCAATT
>CAZXWU010000063.1:2215-8967 GCA_964644495.1 uncultured Tissierella sp. | reverse complement strand
AACCAAGGCAGTTTCCTTGCTTTGTGGTTTCTTCCCCTTATATCTAAAATCTTCAACATCCACAGAAGGGTCCTTTTCCTTAGCCTTATAATAAAAATAGGCAACAGTGGTTGTTCCGTGATGTTGGTCAATAAATTCAATTATTTCACTTGGCAACTTATTGTCTTTTGCCATTTTAAGCCCTTCTGTGACATGAGCCAGTATAATCCTTGCCGATTCATGAGGCTCTAATAGATCATGGGGGTTTGACATGGAAAACTGGTTTTCAGCAAAATAATAGGGCTTGTATAACTTTCCTATATCATGATAATAAGAACCTACCCTAACCAGTAATGAGTTAGCTCCGATTGCATCTGCCCCTGCCTCACTTAGATTTCCAACCATCAATGAATGATGATATGTACCCGGAGCTTCAACTAGAAGTCTCTTTAATAAGGCCTGATTTGGATTGGACAGTTCCAATAACTTAATAGGGGTTAATATTGAAAACAAATGCTCCCAAAGTGGCAATGAACCTATGGTTATGATGATTGTAATAATACCATTTAAAAATACATATAGGTCCCTGATTAAGATGTCACTCCCCTTAATCCCCCTTATAAATCCAAAGGAAGTAATTATCAAAACATTTGCAAAGGCCAGGATTATACCACTTACCAGTATGTTTGATCTTTGCCTTTGATAGGCGATAGCAAGTATAGCTATAGTACCACCAACAACCAGCATAGTAATAAAGCTTAAATCTAATCCTAAAATGAATCCTAAGAATAAGGATAAAAACATATTAACCATTATTCCCAAGCTGGAATTTATCAACAAAGCTATCAATAATCCTCCTGCGGCTACAGGTATCAAATAGGGGGTAATCCCATAGATACCTTTTGACATAAGTATTGTAAGTAACATTACAATAAAGAGCACCAGGCTCCTATTATCATCTAGAATTTCCTTATTAAAATGATATATATAGGCAACTAGGGTGGCTACACTTAGGAGTATCAATACAAGAATCCCAAGTTTAGCATCCAGGTCACTATCATCTGAATCCTTTAACAAGCCTGACTCCTTGATCAGCTCATAGCTCTGTTCATTAATTAATTCACCTTCCAAGGCTATGATTTCATTTTCCTGGACAATGACCTCTTCAACATTAGCCACAGCAATATCTCTGATTCTCTTGGTCTCAGATTCATCGACAAAATTATTTGCCTTCATTGTTTGGCTCATCAAAACTAAACCTACACTCTTTTGAGTGTCTGATAAGTTTAGAGCCTCAAAGGTAGTGTCTAGGTTCGCCTTTTCATATTCTAAATCCTCTTCCCTTATGCCCCTTCCCATGATTTGATTGATTAAATCTATTAGGGTTGTTTCAAAGGTAGACAGACCTTGATAATCCATTCTCAGCATATTGATTATATCCTCATTGGCTATTTCAAAATCTAGACTCTCCTGGATCTCTTCTGCCTTTCTAGTATTACTTATATTATTCTGAGCTTTGTAGTCTCTAACAGTATCAAGTAAATCAGATATAGTATCCTTCATGCCTATTTGTACAGATGGTGATATTCTATATCTAGGCTGGACTCTATCAAATGCCTCTTGTCTTAATTTTTCTGTACCAATGACATCTACTATATCCTTGGAAGCCCGTATATCAGTTTCAGAATAATCACCTATACTGATATTGAGTTTATTTCCTTCAAAGGCAATCAAGCTAATAAAAAAAAGTATTGTTATAAAAGATAATAACAATATGGTATTGCCCATTCTTTTATTATTTAACCTATAAGTCTTCTTTTCTCTATCGGTTTTTTTGAATTTATCCATGGGAGATCCCTCTTTTCTGCATCCAGTATTGTTTAAGATTGTAATTCTGAAAGCTCATCGTCGATATTTTGGATAATGAGTTATTTACTATCAGATTTGTTTTCGTGTCTTTCGTATGCATCTACAATTTTCTGAACTAATGGGTGCCTTACTATATCATATTTAGATAGATATACGAAGTCTATACCATCTACATCATCAAGTATTTGGGCTACAGATCTAAGTCCAGATTGTCTCCCTCTAGGTAAATCTACTTGAGTTATATCACCAGTAATTATGGCCTTAGACCCATAGCCAATCCTTGTTAAAAACATCTTCATCTGTTCATTAGTCGTGTTTTGTGCTTCATCTAGGATTACATAGGCAGAGTCCAGAGTCCTACCTCTCATATAAGCCAGAGGGGCTACTTCTATCATACCCTTTTCTATGTATCTTAAATAATTTTCATAGCCCAAGATATCAAACAAGGCATCATAGATAGGTCTTAGATAAGGGTCAACCTTCTCCTGCATATCACCAGGTAAAAATCCTAGGTTTTCACCAGCTTCTACTGCTGGCCTTGTTAGGATAATCTTATTTACTTGTTTATTCTTAAAGGCTTGAGCAGCCATAGCCATAGCTAAATAAGTCTTGCCAGTACCTGCTGGTCCTATTCCGAACACTATATCCTTCTTCTTGATAGAATCTAAGTATCTCTTTTGACCCAAGGTCTTTGGTTTGATGCTCTTACCTGAAGAGGTAATACATACTACTTCATTTAAAAGATCCCTTATTAGATCATCCTTACCTGTATTCACCAGCTTAATAGCATACATCAAATCCTGTTTATCTAACTTTTTTTGAACCTTTATTATATCAATTAGATTAAATATTAGTCTCTCAGCAGGGATGAGGTTTACTTCATTTCCTAATAATTTAATCTCCCCATCACCAATTATAACCTTAATATCCAATTCATGTTCAATAATATTAATATTTTCGTCTAATTCACCAAAAACCTCACGTAAAATATTATTGTTTTCAATTAAGATCCTCTTCTCCAAAGTTTTATCCAAATTTTATCCTCCCTAGTAAGAATTTATTACTTGAACTTTACCTATATCTTCAATAACGTCTATATTCACTTTAGTTCTTAAGGTATTCCCATCAATAGTATATATGGCATTTCTCGAAATTATTTCAGCAGTATCAGAAAGTTCTTTATTGATCTCTTTAATGGCTTCTAGTTCAGTAGAAGTCTTCAAAAAATCAACATCCTCCTTGATTTCCTCAACTTCAACTTCTCTATATATATAATTTACAATCTTCATAGGAACCCATTCAAAAATCACATTCTTTTCAATAATATCTTCTATATAATTTTCAAATGCTACATCCCCAGATAAAAACCTTACTCCCTTTTCTCCAAAATCCAAGCCCCATTGCCGATGGGTTTCGCCTGTTTCCACTTGCTTTAATTTCACAATTGGGACTTCAACTATATGAGAATATCTAGTCTGTGCTAGTGTTTCCCCTTCAGCATGAACTAGATAGACCTCATCAGAAAATTCGCTATCCATTATACCCGATATTAAAAGATCATTTTCCTCAACTATCTTACCTTTCTCAACCACAGCTTTGCCATTCTTGGTAAGAATCCTTACAATAACCCCTTTTCTCTTGGCTACAATGTTGCAAGGGTATGATGTATCCACTCTTTCTGGCTCTATAGGAATTTCCTTTATCTCTACTACTAGCTTGATACCTTTGATACCCACTTCTAAAAAAGATATGTAATCATAGTTATCAAGTAAGATACTCCTCACTTGATCAGTATCTATATTAGCCTTTAATTTTCCAGTCCTGATTTGATTATCTTCAAGCAAACTAATGATTTCTTTTTGTGGTGTTTGGTCAGCACCTATTATTTCAATCTCCCAGACAAGGCTGGTCAAAAACAAGATTAGAGAAAGAAAGATAAGAAGTCCAAAAGCAAACATCTTTCTGTGTTTTAGTCTATCCAAAATAAAAGGAAAACCCACCCTTTTTACAATTTCCACCCTACTGCCTGATTTGTTGATTATCTCTTCCAAGGCTTCTATACCTACCAAAGAAACAGTTGCGTCAATAGTGGTAGAATTTACCCTATTCACATCCCATAGATAGATATCCTTAGAAAGTGCTAAATTCAACAGTCTTTCAAGGGTCAATCCTTTAATTCTAATAATAACATATCCTTTTAGATAATTCCATATTTTTATGGCAAGCATATCAACACCTCTAGGAAATTATTTCAATTTTTTCAATCGAACCACTAATGGCAATCTCTTCCATAAGAACATTCTTGATTTCTAGAGAATGACCACTAATCTTGATCATACCAATTTTTGTATTTATTCTAATTAACTCTTTGGTGTATTCTATTATCCCCTTATGGTTGCTTATATTTAACTTTACATTGCCTACCAAAACTAGCTTAGGTAAATCCAAAGCTACGTCTAAAGGTAACTCCAGAGCATCTGTTAAA
This sequence comes from uncultured Tissierella sp., assembly GCA_964644495.1. Classification (GTDB taxonomy): domain Bacteria; phylum Bacillota; class Clostridia; order Tissierellales; family Tissierellaceae; genus JAAYTL01. Next base: position 4,634 of record CAZXWU010000063.1, on the reverse strand, counting down.
GACATTTTTATATCATCCAAACCCTTTTTCATGCATATCCCTCCTATTAATAATATGCAAAAAAATTATAGACTATTACAGGCTAAGGATGATAATTTGGGATAGACTACCTTTAGGGCATAAAGAAAGAGCATGATTTACATGCTCTTCTTCATATTCTTTATACTTTTGGGTTCTCCCAGGATTTCAGACCAAATTATAGCATTGACTAGTTTTTTTCTTTCTAGGCCTTTTTTGATTTCCCTCTGAGTTTCTTCTTGTAATTGCCTCATTCTTTCATCTTCTTCTTTAATCATTTGAAGATAGTCATCAGCAATTGGAGAGTCCTTTGGTAAATCCCTTTGCCTAGCTTCCTTCTTTTCTGGACTGAAATCATATTGTGCTATGGTCTCATCCCTGTAAACCCTTTGATTTTTAAGGCTAGGTTTAGCTTTGCTGACATTTTCACTTTGAAATGGCTTAGGCTCGTTTCTAAGCTGCTTAGCCCTTTCAACCCTAGCCTTCTCAATTTTCTTTTTATCAACAAGACTCTTTGATATTAAATTGATAGCCGCGATTATTACGAAAAATACTATGGATTCCATTCAATCACATCCTAATAGGCGTCTTTATTATTATCATTATCAGATATTTTAGATATAGAGTTTCTCATATCTGTATCTGCAAGTATATTTCTCATATTATAATAATCCATAACTCCTAGATTACCCTTTCTAAATGCTTCAGCCATAGCCAAAGGTACCTCAGCTTCAGCTTCAATTACCTTAGCCCTCATGTGTTGGACCTCTGCTATTTCTTCTTGTTCCCTAGCTACAGCCATAGCTCTTCTTTCTTCTGCTCTAGCCTGTGCTATCTTCTTGTCTGCTTCAGCTTGATCCGTCATAAGTTTAGCACCTATATTTCTACCTACATCTATATCAGCTATGTCTATAGAAAGTATTTCAAATGCTGTACCTGAATCCAATCCTTTAGATAATACAGTTTGGGATATCATATCTGGATTTTCAAGGACGGCTTCATGTGATTCTGAACTACCCACTGTAGTGACTATACCCTCACCTACTCGGGCTATGATGGTTTCCTCACCTGCCCCACCGACTAATCTTTCGATGTTAGCTCTCACAGTAACTCTTGCCTTTACCATTACTTCAATACCATTTTTAGCTACAGCAGCAATTAAAGGTGTTTCAATTACTTTAGGGTTAACAGATACTTGTACTGCTTCCAATACATTTCTACCTGCTAGATCAATAGCTGCTGCCCTTTCAAATATCAAAGGAATTTCTGCTCTTTGTGCTGCAATTAAAGCATCTACAAGGGTGTTTACATTACCACCAGCTAAGAAATGTGCCTCTAAATCATTGATGTCAATATCTAGGCCTGCTTTTGTGGCCTTGATCATAGGATTTACTATCCTTGAAGGTGCTACCCTTCTAAGTCTCATACCTATTAAGGTTGATATTCTGATTCTAACTCCTGAAAAATATGCTGTGATCCACAATCCAACTGGTACAAAAGAGAAAAACAACATTACTAATATAATAATTAGTATAGCTATACCAGCAGTGGCAAATACTGATGCGTTTACAAACATAATTAAATCCTCCTAACAATTATTTTCGATCCTTCAATTCGGGTGATTATTATATTAGCACCCTTAGGTATGAATCCATCTTCGGAAATTGCATCCATACGCTCACCATCTATTTCTATAAATCCACTCGGTCTAAGGCCAGTAACAGCAGTCCCCTCTTTGTTCAAAAGTTGGTCCTTACCAATCGAAGTTGAGCTAGTATAGCCCCTTTCTCCTGTGAGCGAATCTGTAAGAACAATGGATTTAAATAGCTTGCTTTCAAATCCACGTTTTACCAATATGATGCCTATTATAGTGGTAACTATAACGGCTATGCTGATGGATAAAATTGCATTAAAAACAGAATCCATGGCCAACACAACACCTACTATTACCAAAATAATTCCACTTATTCCAGGTAAACCAAATCCTGGTACAATTGCTTCTATAATTAAAAGTATAACCCCAGCTATAAATATTGCAAGGGAAGTCCAATTTGAGTTACCTGCTAATATATTCCCACCGAAATACAAGGCGAAGGATACTATACTCAAACTACCTCCAACACCAAAGCCAGGTGTCATAATCTCAATAATAAGACCTACAAAGGCTATAGTTAATAGGAGACTACTCACATATGGATTGGATATATATTTAGCCAACTGTATCTGTAAAGACTCAGCAATTGTGACTACTTCTACATCCCCGTATCCAAAATGTCCCGCTATTTCATTAAAGTCATTGGATATATAATCAGCAATGCCATATTCTAAGGCCTCTTGGGAAGTAAGGTTGACAAGCTTTCCACCCTCGTTAAGACCTTCGACAAGGATATCCTTATCTGCC
>CAZXWU010000063.1:0-2205 GCA_964644495.1 uncultured Tissierella sp. | reverse complement strand
CCTCTAAAATTAGCCGTATCTCTAAGCCAGGACCTCCACATAGATAATATCTTTTCAGTATTTGGAATAGGCTCAGCAGAACCTATCATAGCATTTGGCGCCATTACTACGTTTTCACCAGCTATGGTAATCAATACTCCAGCTGACCCAGCCTTGTTATTGACATAGGATATAGTTGGGATATTGGTAGATAGAATTATATCACGAATATCTCCCGCCTCATTGATAACTCCACCATAGGTATCTATATCAAATATGATAGCTTCAACATCTGTCTGGTTTTCTAATTCTTGGACTTGGCTACGGACAAAGTTTTTAGTAGCCCTATTTATCTCACCATAGATAGGTATGACATAGACCTTATCATTTGACTCTCCAAAACCAAAGCTTGGAACTAACATCAATACAATTATAAGAATAATAACAAACAAAGATTTGCCTTTCAAAAAATCACCCCCTATATAATATTCACTAATCTTTCTTATTATCTTAATTTTACCCAATAATTATTAATCTAATAATAATAATGATAGATAAAAGAAGCCTGAGTGATTCACCCAGGCTAATTTAATATCTTTCTTACTATATTATTTACAACATTTCCATCTGTCCTGCCCTTTACTCTAGGCATAACAGTTTTCATTATTAATCCAATATCCTTCATAGAAGTTGCATTTATCTCATTGATAACTTCTATAACAATTATTTCTACTTCTTCCTCTGAAAGTTGTTTGGGGAGATATTCTAAGAGGATATCTATTTCGGCATTTGATTGATCTACTAGATCCTGCCTATTACCTCTCTTAAAATCTTCTATTGCAACCCTTTTTTCTTTTACTTGTTTAGAAATGATATCTAAAATGTCTTCATCAGACAAGTCAATTCTTTCATCAACTTCTCTTTGTTTGATTGCTGCTCTAACCATAATTATAGTATTCTTGCGAATAGTATCTTTGTATTTCATGGAGTTTTTTAAATCTACCATAAGATTATCTTTAAGGGACATTAATCCACCTTCTTATTAGTATCTTGAATTCTTCTTTTTTCTTGCAGCCTCAGACTTCTTCTTTTTCTTAACACTTGGTTTCTCATAGTGTTCTCTCTTCCTAGCTTCTCCTAACACGCCAGAACGCGCACATTGTCTTTTAAATCTTTTAAGAGCATTATCAAGAGATTCATTATCGCCTACTTTAATTTCTGACATACTTCTCCCTCCCCTCACTACTATAAGCTTATTACCTACTAATTTATGGTTATGGGTTGCACACTAAGTAATTATACATTATTACGATAGTAATTTCAACCTAAACTTATCCTTATTTAGCCTGCAGGCCACAACATTTGCCTACCACCCATGAGGTGGAAATGAATGTGGTCCACAGATTGGCCTCCATCTTCCTTGCAATTATTTACTATTCTATATCCTTTGTCCAGACCATGGTCCTTGGCAACTATACTAGCAAGTTCAAATATATGTGCAATTAGGTGAGAATTTTCTTGGTTGATATCGTCAGCTGATGCAATATGCTCTTTAGGTATAAAAAGTAAATGTACAGGTGCTTGAGGATTGATGTCCTTGAAGACTACAATCTTATCATTCTCATAAACAAAATCAGTTGGTATTTTACCATCTATTATCTTGCAAAATAAACAATCATCCATCTTTTCACCTCCCAATCCTACCTATTAGATATTCGTCTTCATAATCACTTATATGAACATCAAGTAATTGTCCGACTATATCTATATCTGAATAGGACTTGACCCTAATATAATTAGTGGTATAGCCTTCATACAAGCCATCCTTTCCTTCTTCAAATAGAACATTTACAGTCTTACCAATATATTTTGTAGAAAAGCTTTCCATCTGGTCTTGGGCCAATTTAATTAAGCTTTCACTTCTCTTGTTCTTAATAGTTCCATGTATTTGGCTGTCAAACTTAGCTGCTGGAGTTCCCTTTCTAGGGGAATACTTAAATACATGAATCCTAGAAAAACCTATGGCCTTTACAAAATCAAGGGTTTCCTCGAACTCCTCATCTGTCTCACCAGGGAAACCCACTATTATGTCCGTGGTTATACCTGCATGTGGCATATAGGATTTAATTAAGTCAATTTTTTCTCTGTAGTCTCTACTGTCATATTTTCTATTCATCCTCTTGAGGATTGTATCAGATCCACTTTGTAGAGATAAATGAAAATGGT
>CAZXWU010000062.1:0-9019 GCA_964644495.1 uncultured Tissierella sp. | reverse complement strand
AGATCTTGATTTTAGATGAAGCAACATCAAACGTCGACACTGAAACTGAAAGGGTTATACAAAAAGGCATAGAAAAGCTTAAAGAAGACCGTACTACCATTATAATAGCTCATAGACTTTCAACCATAAAAGACGTAGATAAGATTATCGTACTCAATAAAGGAAGAATTATTGAAAGAGGAAACCATGAATCCTTACTAGCCCAAGATGGTTTATATAGAAATATGTACGATGAACAGATGAGGGATAATTAAGAATTCTATATGAAGAAAATATATAAGGTTAGGTGATATAAAATGACAAAATATAAAGTGGCTATAATTGGTTCAGGTTCACTAGGAACCATAATAGCAAATGCAATATTTACTGATCTATCCCAGGATTATGAAGTTATAGGTATAATGAGTGGGAGAATTGAAAACGCAGCTAAACTAGCAAATAAAATTAATGCTAAAGCCTTCAGTGAACTTGATGAATTAATTAATGACAAACCAGATTATATTATAGAAGCTGCATCTCCTAAGCTTGTTAAGGATATAGCCGGAAAAATCTTAGCTAAGGGTATAAATCTAATTGTTCTATCAGTAGGGGCCTTTGCAGATGACATCTTCTATCAAGAGGCAGCAGACCTAGCTAGGAAGAATAGATGTCGTGTACATCTAGCATCTGGAGCAGTAGGAGGTTTTGATGTTTTAAGTTCAGCCATGATGATGAAGGATTCCAGTATAGGGATTACAACTGAAAAATCACCTAACTCCCTAAATGGTGCACCTATTTTAAGAGGAAGGGAACTTTCCCAGGAAAATACTGAGGAGGTTTTCTCTGGAACAGCTAGGGAAGCCATAGAGGCATTTCCCAAAAATATTAATGTTGCAGTAGCAACAGGATTAGCTACTGCGGGTGTAGACAATACCCAGGTCCTTATCCGATCTATTCCAGGAATGCAAAGCAACAAACATATTATTAAACTTGAAGGGGATAGGGTAAGGATAAAAGTAGAAATAGAATCAACCCCATCTCCTGACAACCCTAAATCTAGCACCCTTGCAGCCTGGAGCGTTGTTTCTCTATTAAAAAGGTTGGCTTCGCCTATTACATTTTAAATCAATATTAAAGAACAGCTATCAAACTCTTTGATAGCTGTTTTATTTAATATAGTAAAATAATTTCATGCTTATACTAGGCCCAATGTCCTCGCACTTTGTGCTACTATAAAACATATGACTATGCCAGTCAATGTAGGAACAATAAACGAAATCCAGGTCCACTTCCAACTTTGTGTTTCCTTTTTTATTGTAAGAAGAGTAGTGCCACATGGCCAGTGATTCAAGGAAAACAACATCATACATACAGCTGTTAGCCAAGTCCAGCCATTATCTAAAAATAGCTGTCTCATCTCATTTAAATTGGATAATTCTAGTAAAGCCCCTTTAGACATATAGCTCATAATCAAGATGGGAATGACTATTTCATTTGCAGGCAGTCCTAATATGAAGGCCATCATAATATATCCATCTAAGCCTATAAGCCTAGAGAAGGGATCTAAGAACTCTGCACAATAGGTGAGTAAACTTGTATCAGCAATAGAAATATTTGCCATCAACCATATGACTAATCCAGCTGGAGCAGCCACTAGAATTGCTCTACCTAAGACAAATAAAGTTCTATCGAATATAGAGTGTACTATGACCCTTCCTATCTGTGGCTTTCTATAAGGTGGTAATTCTAAGATAAAGGAAGAAGGCAAGCCTTTTAAAATTGTCTTAGATAATAATTTTGAAATGAACAAGGTGATTACTACACCTAAGATAATAGTTAATAGAATAAATAATGTAGCAGCAATAGAGCTGCTAGACCCTGCACCTGCAATAAATATACTTGAAAGTATAATCAAAGTAGGAAATCTTCCATTACAAGGTACAAAGTTGTTAGTTATAATAGCTATAAGTCTTTCCCGTGGAGAATCTATAATTCTACAGGCAATTACACCTGCTGCATTGCAACCAAAGCCCATACACATGGTGAGGGCCTGCTTGCCATGGGCACAAGCCTTCTTGAAATAATGGTCCAAGTTAAAAGCAATACGTGGTAGATATCCCAAATCCTCTAGCAAGGTAAACAAAGGAAAAAAAATGGCCATTGGTGGCAGCATAACTGATATAACCCATGCTAGAGTCCTATAGATACCTAATACTAAGATGTCATGAAGCCAAATAGGACTCCCTAACCATGTAAAGAAGATTGTTAATTTGTCTTGAATATAAAATAGACCCTGGGCCAAAAGCTCAGATGGATAATTTGCACCCACAATAGTAATCCAAAAAACCAATCCTAATAGACCTATCATAATAGGTATACCAAAAGCCTTTGATGTCAATATGCGGTCGACTTTTCGATCAAAATCATGGTGGGACTTATCTTGTAGACTTAAGACATTATTAGCGATAGATTCAGCAGTTTTCACAATCCTTGAAACTATATTGTCTGTCAAATCCTCTAGTCTGTAATCATTAGATTCTAAATTCAATCTTATAGTATTTATTTTTTCTTCTAAGATAAGATCATTGGACAAATCATAAGCTAAGAAATCCTTCATTGAATTTATAAGGGATTGATCTCCATCTAGCAAGCGTAGAGATAGCCACTTGCTATTGAGATTTTCTTCTAGACCCTTAATATATGGTTTGATCTCATCAATAGCCTCTTCCAGGATATCATCATAAATAATCTGCCTAGGTCTAGGGATGATTTCTCCCTTAACTACCTTTTCAATCATATCTTTTAAATCATCTAGTCCTTGACCACTCCTAGCGGAGGTCCCTACTACAGGTAGACCTAGAAGGTTGGACAATTTCTTTAAATCTATACTTAGTCCCTTTTTTTGGGCTTCATCCATGAGATTGACACAAACAATGACCTTGTCTGTCACTTCCATTATCTGTAGGGCAAGATTTAGATTTCTTTCCAGGCATGTTGCATCTGTGACAACCACAGTTGCCTGTGGATTGCCAAAACAAATGAAATCTCTAGCTATCTCTTCCTCTTGAGAACTAGCTAGCAATGAATATGTACCTGGTAAATCTACTAGAATATATTCATCATTATTATATGAAAATTCGCCCTGGGCATTGCTTACGGTTTTTCCAGGCCAATTACCAGTGTGTTGCTTAAGTCCGGTAAGTTTATTAAATACAGTGCTTTTACCAGTATTGGGATTACCAGCCAAAGCAATGACTGTTTCATTTTTTGAATTTATTTTAATATCAAACATCCTTAAACCCCCTTTAATAGGCAATATCAAATCTTATTCACAAGAACCCTTGAAGCATCTTCCGCCCTAAGAGCAATTACAGCCCCTCTAATTTCATATGCAATTGGGTCACCAGAAGGGCTCTTCATCAATACCTTTACAATAGTCCCATTAATAAGGCCTAAATCTAATAATCTTCTACGATTAATTCCTTGAGCAATTAATTTGTCAACAATACACAAGGAGCCTACAGGCAATTTATTTAAGGGAATTAATTTTTCTTTCATTGTCTAACCACTCCTATCAAAAGTCTAAAAACAAAAAACATTAGGGACTAATATCAAGGTATGATAAAATCAATATAGATGTTACTAGAAAAAATCTCGGCAAATTTTACCTTTATTAAAATAAGTAGATAAGCAGATACTAAAAGAAAATATATAATAGGTCAAAGGATGATTATTATGAATTTAAATAAAAATAAGGATAGATTTGGATGGAATTTTGACAATTCTTATATAAATTTATCCGAGAAACTTTTTGCAAGACAGAGCTTAAATCCAGTTCCTTCACCTAAGTTTCTTGCCTTCAATAAAGAATTAGCTTTAGATTTAGGATTAGATGCTGAAGGTTTGAAAAGTAGTGAAAGCCTGGCTGTATTCGCGGGCAACAAGATGCCAGATGGAGCTGCTTCAATAGCTCAAGCATATGCAGGACACCAATTTGGTCATTTTACAGTCCTAGGTGATGGTCGGGCCTTATTAATAGGTGAACATATCACACCAAAAGGAGAAAGATTTGATATTCAGCTAAAAGGGTCTGGTAGAACTCCATATTCTAGAGGTGGAGATGGGAGAGCTGCACTAGGGCCTATGCTTAGGGAATATATCATCAGTGAAGCAATGCATGGACTTAAGATACCTACATCTAGAAGTTTAGCTGTAGTGTCTACAGGTGAGAAAATAGCTAGAGAGACATATCTTCCCGGTGCCATATTAACACGAGTGGCACAAAGCCATATTAGGGTAGGTAGCTTTCAATATATTTCAGTATTTAGTGACAATGAAAAGCTGAAGGAATTAGCTGACTATACAATAAAAAGACATTTCCCATATATAATAGATGAAGAATATAAATATTTAACTTTTCTAAAGGAAGTAATTAAGAGGCAGGCTGAATTAATTGTAAAATGGCAAATGGTTGGCTTTATTCATGGAGTAATGAATACGGATAATATGACAATAAGTGGAGAAACAATTGATTATGGGCCATGCGCATTTATGGACGCTTATGGTCCGGATACAGTATTTAGCTCTATTGATAGACATGGAAGATATTCATATGGAAATCAACCTACAATTGGAGTGTGGAACTTGACTAGATTTGCAGAGACACTATTACCAATTATCCATGAAGACGAAGAAGAATCATATGAGATGGCTAGAAAAGCAGTAGAAAATTATTCCCAGATATATAATGATCTATGGAAAGATGGAATGAGAAGAAAATTAGGTATGTTTGAGCAAGAATATGAGGATGAAACAATAATCCTTGAATTACTATCTATTATGGAAAAATACAGAGCAGACTTCACTAATACATTTAGGTCCTTAACCCTTGGTGAAGATTGTGAGCAAGACTTGTTTAAAACACAAGAATTTGCCCAATGGAAAGAAGTTTGGGAAAGTAGATTAAATAAAGAAAAAAGATCCAAGGAAGCAAGAATTGAATTGATGAAAGAAAACAATCCTGCTATAATTCCTAGAAATCATAGGGTTGAAGAGGTGTTAGATGCAGCAGTAGAACAAGAAGATTATGGACCTATAAATAGATTGATTGAGGCCTTATCTAAGCCATATGAGTATTCAGCTGAACAAGACCAGTACTCAGAACTTCCGCCTAAGTCTAATACCCCATTCAGAACCTTCTGTGGAACTTAAAGCTAAAAAAGCGTAGGAATTCCTACGCTTTAAGTATGTCTATTTACTTTCAAAGGCTATACCCAAGGTATTTGGTCCACAATGACTTGATATAGTACAACTAGCCTTTGTCACATGAATTTCTTTAAAGTCCAATAATTCATTTATAGTATTCTTTGCTGATTCTATATAGGACTCATCAATACCAGAATGAACAATAAAGATACGGTCTGTATTGATATTATCCCAATCAGAAAGTTTGTATTTTATATATTTAACAAGAGACTTGTCCAAATTTCCCCTATATTTACTTCCTAATGACATAGAACCTGCTCTGTTATCAACATTTATAACTGGCTTGATTTTTAAAACATTTGCTCCAAGGGAAGAAATCTTTGAGCATCTTCCACCAGCATGAAGAAAGTCTAAAGTATTCAAAATAAAGCTCATATGTATCTTTTCTCTATGTTTTTTCAACTCTTCTATAATCTCTATTGCTGATAATCCTTTTTCTATCAAATCTGCTGCTTTTAATACCAATAGGCCAGTTCCAACAGATAGATTTTGTGAGTCTATAGTATACACACCGTCTAATTGATTAGCAGCTAAAGAGCAATTATTGTAGCTGCTAGTCAAAACACTAGCAAGGGTAATGTGTATTACTTCGTAGCCATCATCTACATAAGGTTTAAAGTAGTTGTAGTACTCACTAACATTTATAGAAGCTGTCTTAGGCAAGACATTACTCTCAGAATAAGCCTTAAAGATATCAGCTGGTGTAATATCTACATTATCTTTATAAGCTTCATTGGCAACGATTATGGTGTAAGGGGTAGTATTGACCCTATATTTTTGGCGTAAATCTTGGTTAAGATCACATATACTATCTGCACTTAATATTATTTTTGTCATATTTTCTCTCCTAATATATTGACTCAAAATCCCAATTTTTAATGATTGCTAATGGTAATATTATCTGAAAATTACTCTTTTGTCAATTTGATTTAACTCTAGTTGGGTATACATATAATAACAGATCATAGGAAGATATTTTATAAAGAGGAGTGAAGATATATGAAAAAAATATTGGTAGCTATTGATGGCTCTAAGAACTCAATGAATGCCTTGTTAAAGGCAAAGGAATTAGCTGCAGCTCTGGGTAGTGAGCTTACAATTCTAAATGTTATAGCTAATATGCAAGACTATAAATATGTTCACAACAAGAGCTATTACAAGGATATGGAAAGAACTGCATTAGAAGAAAGTAATGCGCTATTAAGAAACGCTATGAAATATTTTCAAGATTTTCCGGGAAAAGTTGAGTCATTATATTTAAGAGGTGATAGTGCAGATGAAATTGTGAAGGCTGCTGAAGAAGGTAATTTTGATCTTGTGATTATGGGAAATAGAGGACTAGGGGTTTTTTCTAGGACTTTATTAGGTAGTGTATCGGATAAGGTTGTTCACCATATAAAGACATCTGTATTAATAGTAAAATAGTTTTCTTAGAATAAAGATGTAGTTTTCTTTAAAATAAAGATGCTCCTTAGGAGCATCTTTATTTATCTTGTTTAATCTAGAAAACTTTGTAAAGACTAATACTATTAGGAGGGATGTATATGAAGAAAATATTGGTACCTATTGATGGATCAGAACACTCAGACAAGGCATTAGCAAAAGCCAAAGAAATAGCAGTTAACATGGCTAGTGATGTTACGATCTTAAATGTAATATCACCAATGTATGATTATAGAAGGCGGGCCTATAATAAGGACCTATATAGAGAAGATGAAAGAACCACCTTAAGAGAGTCCAATACCCTACTTCATGATGCCATGAAAATTTTCGAAGACTTTGAGGGAAATGCAGACTCTTTATATAAAAGGGGAGATACTGCAGAAATAATCCTAAACTTTACAGAAGAAGGCGATTATGACCTTGTTGTCATGGGTAGCCGTGGAATGGGTGCAGTATCAAGAACTCTATTGGGAAGTGTTTCTGATAAGGTAATCCATCATGCAAATACATCAGTATTAATAGTAAAATAGTAGAAATCTGGAGGTGCTAGCCTAGAGTTTGGGTTAGCACCTATATTTTTTATTTCTTATTATTCAATAATTCTATAAAAAGTGATATACTGTTATAATGCTGGTCTAAGGAGGAATTGATATGAAAGATTTAAAAGCCTATAGAGATAAAATTGATGAGATAGATGGACAACTAGTAGCTTTGTTTGAAGAGAGAATGGAGATAGTACTGGAAATTGCTGATTATAAAAAAGAAAATAATATTCAAATATTAAATCAAGCTAGAGAAAAAGAAGTCATAGCTAAGAATATAGATAGATTAAAGAATAAGGGATTTGGAGATTCTTTAGAAAAATTCTTCCTATATATGATGGACTTAAGCAAAGAGGAACAGCAAAAAAGGAATTATAAGAAGGAGAAATTAAGATGAATAAGGAATTAAAATCTAGCTTGTTATTACTATTAACAGCTATGATTTGGGGATTTGCATTTGTAGCACAGAGGGCTGGAATGGATCATCTAGGGGCCTTTACCTATAATGGTATTAGGTTTGGATTAGGGAGTTTATCGCTTATACCAGTGATTAGAATATTCTCTAATACCAATATGGATACAAAAGATGAAATTGAAGATGATAATAAATTAATATTTAAGTATGGTCTTATGGCAGGCATTGTATTATTTATAGCAGCTAGCTTGCAGCAAGTAGGTCTTATATATACCACGGCAGCCAAGGCTGGATTTATAACTACATTATATATAGTATTGGTTCCAATTCTAGGATTGTTTATTAAGCAAAAAACTTCCATTAATATTTGGATTGGAGCTCTTGTTGCAACTCTAGGATTATATTTTTTAAGTATAAATGAAAATTTTTCTATAGGATTTGGGGATCTACTTCAGCTTATAGGTGCAGTTTTCTGGGCAATACATATAATTATTATTGGTTTCTTTACAAGGAAGGTAAACTCACTAAAACTATCATCCATGCAATTTGCCACTTGCTCAGTATTTAGCTTTGTTCTTGCATTTATATTTGAAGATATTCAAATGGTTAATATAATAAATGCTATGATACCTATACTCTATGGCGGTCTTATGTCAGTTGGTATAGCTTACACCTTGCAAGTAGTAGCACAGAAGCATGCTAGACCATCCCATGCTGCAATTGCAATGAGTATGGAATCGGTATTTGCTGCTATAGGTGGAATACTTCTTTTAGGTGAAAGATTGCCAGCTAGAGGATTCTTAGGTTGTTTACTTATGCTCCTAGGCATGCTAATTTCCCAGGCTGAAAATTTTAATATAAAAGGATTAAAACATACAATTCAAGAATCAACAAAATAGGGATACTTACATTTGTTTAAGTATCCTTTTTATAATAAGTGCAACCTTTTCGGGAAATTTTAGTCTAATAGGTAAGGAGGGTAGATGATGAATGAGAAGAGACTTATAAAAGATCTTAAAAAAGGCAAGGAAGAAGCCTACAGTGAACTAATAAACCTATATGGAAATAAGCTTTTAAAAACTACCTATCTAATAGTAAAAGATGAAAAACATGCAGAGGATATTGTTCAGGAAACCTTTATAAGAGTCTTTAAGTATATAAAGAACTTTAAAGGAAACAGCTCTTTATATACATGGATATATAGAATAGCTCATAATGTGACCATGGATTTTCTAAAATCATCAATACCCACCATACCCTATGAAGATAATTTTGAGTCAAAAGAGGATATAGAAGAAACTATACTTTTGAACTTAGAAATGGAAAATATAAGGGGTGCTTTAGCTAATCTGAATTTTATCTACAAACAAGTATT
>CAZXWU010000061.1:0-9045 GCA_964644495.1 uncultured Tissierella sp. | reverse complement strand
ACAATACAGGTGTCTTGTCAGGTTATGAAGAGATCTTAGATTATGTAGAAACTGAATATGATGTAGAACTTACCAGCAGAAATGCGGATTATTACCCAAGTAGGGGCAATGAAAGAGCAAATACAAGCAGAGGACCAAATATCTTTGCTATCATTGGGCTCATTATATTTGTAATCATAGATTTTAAATTTTTTGGTGGATGGCTAACCTTTAGTCTTATAAGAAGTATCGGTAGAGGTGGTAACCGTGGAGGTGGCGGCAGAGGAGGCAGAGGCGGGGGAGGTCGATCCGGTGGCGGTGGCGCCGGTGGAAGATGGTAAAATGAACAAAGGGGGCGTGAAACTTTGTTCTCTATAAATTTAGATTTATTATTATTTCGCGAAAATAAATATTCAATATTCAATGGCCTTACTAATTTTTAGGTGCTATATATAAGGTGCCATCGGCCTGGATTTCAGCATAGAAAATATCATCAACACTACTGATACCTTGATGTTTAAGCTGGTTTTCCAGCCATTGCAAATTTAATCCATAGGAAGTTAAATTCTTATGGATTATTTTACTGTCTACAATGACTTCAGCTGGAAGGTATTTTGGTTGAGAAGTAGGGATACTCATATCCTTCCTAGAGACTGTAATTTGCTCTTGAATTTTTAGTATACTTAGTTGTCCATTTTGTTCCAATATGGCATAATCCACATCCTTTATGGAAAATATCCCCTGTTCTCTAAACATCATAGACAATTCCTCTAAATTAACCTTTGTTGACTTCAACTCTTTTTCTTGGATTACACCGTTTTTTACCAATATAGAAGGTTTTCCATCGATAATCCTTCTTGTTTTAGAAGATTTTAAGGTAATATAGGCTAATAAAGCAGTCAAAAAACACCACCATATCAGTCCTACTACTTCATGCCAAATTGTTTGGTCATCAAAAGTAATAATATTTGCTGCCAGAGAACCTATGGTTATCCCTGTTACATAATTAAAGAAGGTCATTTGGCTCATCTGCTTTTTACCAAGCAAACGGGCACATATCAGTAATAAAATAAAAGCTAAAGTTGGTTTTATAATTATCATAATTTTCCCTCCAGTAGATTAATACTAGTATTAGCAATATAAATAATATAATTCAAGAACAAAGGGGACCTGTGAACAAAGTTTCACGTCCCCCTTTGTTCACACGTCCCTAATGTTCATCCATAAATTACTAGTACTAAGTTGGACATGCATCCTATATAATTAATTTAACTAAAAGATTTTAGGAGAATTGATTATGAATAGACAGAGGGTTTTACTGGGACTAGTTGTCCTATCAGCAATCATCACAACATTTGCATTAAGTACATCCAATAAAAACAATAAATATGATTATGAATTTAATGTAAGGAATGTCTTACCAATTGCTGGGAATGGTTTATCATCACTATTAATAGCTAATCATATAGAAGTAATTAAGCAAGTTGAAGAAGAAACAAATTCAAGTGAGGATATGGACTCAGACTTGACTCAAGAAGAAATAAAAACTGAAGAGGAAAATAAAACTACAGAAGGCCAAATAATTAAAGAAGATGAGAATAAATATAATGAAGAAACAGAAACTGTAGTAGACAATAAGACGGTCTCACCTGATAAAGGGAATCTAGCTAAACAAGTGACCCAAACTAATGATAATAGGACAGTGCCATCCAGCTTAAGCCAACATTTAAACAATTATGTTTTGGATGTTATTAGGACTTACAACTATCAAGGGGGGGATTATCCATATCTATTGAACAATGACTATGAAAACTATAATGGAGTGACTGAAGATATATATTACAAGGGGGAAGTACTCCTTAAAGGTCATTCAAGTGGTATCAAGTATAGCCATTGTACTGGTATATCCTTTGAGGTATTTTTTAAAGCAATGCAAAATAGAAATAGGGCTCATGGCATAGATATTAATGATTTTAATGGTATGACAAAAGAAGAGATGCATGATTTCATGTTAACTTGGTATGTAGCCAAAGGGGCTAAATCACAGAGTAATTTAGCTGTAGCTATAGAAAAATATGGATTGGGTAATAGAATTACAAATTTGGAAGAGGCGGCACCAGGGGACTTTATTGACCTTTCACGTGAAAACAATACTGGACATGCAATAATTTTTTTAGATTGGATTAGACAAGGGGACAGAATAATTGGACTTAAATTCTGGTCAAGCCAGCAATCAACAAGTGGAATAAGCCATAAAGAAGAATATTTTAATATTAAAGATAGTAATGGAAAAAAATATGGTAATGTAATCTTGGACAGTCTATATATAGCAAGAGTAAATCCTATAAGTGAATATAAGTAAGGGAAAACTAGATTTGAAAATCTAGTTTTTTCAACGTTATAAAATGAACAGTGTTTCACGTCCCTTTGTTCATCAATGTGGAAAATGAACAAAGTTCCACGTCACCTTTGTTCACTAACAGGAAAAAGAGTAATAATATGCTTATATATTCTATAAAATGGTATAATTAATTATATGATTAGCTTTTATGAGGAGGAAGGAAGTTTGTTGAAGGATACAATATATATAACGGGCCACAAAAATCCAGATTCGGATTCAATATGCTCTGCTATTGCATATGCAGAATACAAAAATGGTAATGGAGACGTGAATGCTATCCCTGTCAGATTGGGTGATATGAATAGGGAAACCAAATTTATATTGAACTATTTTGGGGTTGAGTCACCAGTATTAATGGATACTGTTAGGCTAAGTGTAGAAGATTTAAATTTTGATAAGATTTCTCCAGTTAGTCCAGAGATATCCTTGCGAATGGCGCTAAACATAATGAACAAGAACAATATTTATAGCCTACCAGTGGTTGGGGAAAATGAGCAGCTACTAGGTATAGTTACTCTATCTGATATAATTCAGAATTATATAGATGTATGGGATAACTCTGTTCTAGGTAAGTCTGAAACTACCATCGAAAATGTTTTAGATACCTTATCAGCGCAACCTCTGGTAATTCCAAATCAATCTAAGCCATTTGTTGGAAAACTATTGGTATTGGCAATGGAACCAAATACTTTGAGAGAATATATAGAAGATAATGATATTGTAATCTGTGGTGACAGAAAGGATATCCAAGAAACTGCCCTAAATACTGATATCTCACTAATGATAGTGACTAACAGTGGGGAAATAGAGGATAGTATGATGGACTTGGCAAAGACTAGGAATATAACAGTCATATCTACTCCCCATGATACATTTACTGCTGCTAGAATGATAACTCAGAGTGTACCTATTGACTATGTGATGACTGTAGAGGACCTTGTATATTTTCCACTTGATGATTTAGTGGATGATGTTAAAGTTCATATGGCTCAGACTAGATACAGGTCATATCCGGTTATAGATAATGATAGAAAGGTAGTCGGGACTATATCAAGATATCACTTAATATCGAGTTTGAAGAAAAAAGTCATTCTAGTTGATCACAATGAACGAAGCCAATCAATAGATGGTTTAGAAGAGGCAGAAATTCTAGAGATAATTGACCACCATCGGGTAGCGGATGTATTTACCGGGTCTCCTATATATTTTAGAAATGAGCCAGTTGGGAGCACTTGTACCATAGTAGCATCTATATTGTTTGAAAATGGTAGAAGGCCATCCAAGAAGATAGCAGGTATATTAGCAGCGGGCATTATATCCGATACATTACTATTTAGATCACCTACATCAACTAATACAGATAAGATTATGTTAGAAAGATTAGCTAAGATAGCTGATTTAAATGTAGAGGAATTTTCTACAGAGATGTTTAAAGAAGGAACTTCTTTAACAGGAAAGACACCAAAGGAATTATTGAATCAAGACTTCAAATCCTTTGTGGTAAATGAGGATAAAATAGGTATATCACAGGTTTATACCATGGACCCAGATAGTCTTAAGGACATGATGAATGAATTGATCGCTAGTATGGAAGAAAGAGCCAAGGAATTCGACTATTCAATATTCATGTTGATGTTGACAGATATATTTAAACAAGCATCAGAAATCATAGCAGTAGGCCCAAACAAAGAAATCGCCGCCCAAGCTTTTAATACAGAGTTAGAGGGTAATTCATTCTATGCTCCAGGAGTATTATCTAGGAAGAAACAAGTCATACCTCCTATTACTGATGTAATTATAAATGCGGATAATATAATTTAAAAAGAGACCTCTTGGAGGTCTCTTAAAAATTTACATATTTTTAACTAGATTATATAAGGTCTTTACATGGATACCAGTGGCACCCTTTGGTAAATATCCTCTTCCTTTAGGATCATAAGCAGTACCTGCAATATCTAAATGAACCCAAGGTACTTCATCAACAAATTCTTCTAAGAAGAGCCCAGCCGTTATAGCTCCAGCACCTCTTCCAGCTGAATTCTTTAGGTCACCAAAGTCACCCTTTAGAGATTCTTTATATTCTGGATATGAAGGCAATTGCCATACATATTCTCCAGCTAAATCTGCTGCTTCTTTAACTTCATTCATAAGCTTATCATTATTTGTAATGGCACCTGTAGTAAGTCCGCCTAGTGCCACTACACAAGCTCCTGTTAAAGTGGCCAAATCAATGATTTTATCTGCCTTAACTTCTGTAGCGGCATACCATAGAGCATCAGCTAGGGTAATTCTACCTTCTGCATCAGTGTTTAAGACTTCGATTGTCTTACCAGACATTGACTCTAAGATGTCACCATTTTTGTAAGCAGCGCCGGATATTAGATTCTCGCAAGCAGCTACTATACCTACAACATTTTTCTTTAACTTTGCCTTAGCGATGGATTTAAGTGCACCAATAACAGTTGCAGAACCAGCCATATCAGTAAACATTGTATCCATACTATTTCCTGGTTTTATTGAGTATCCACCTGAGTCATATGTTAGACCCTTACCAACAAGGGCAATTTTTTCTTGTGAATCAGGATCTCCAGTATAGGTCATGACAAAGAAACGAGGTTCTTTTGATGAACCCTCTGATACAGCAAGAAAGGCCTTCATACCTAATTTCTCAATTCCTGCTTTATCATATATATCAACCTTGATGCCTAATTCTTCTAAATTATCCTTTGCAGCATTAGCTAATACTTCAGGATACATATGCATAGGTCTTTCATTTACTAATTCCCTTGTCAAAAAGATTCCTTCCATCAATATTTCTGTTTCATTAATAGCTTCTTGGACTTTTTCTTTCTTATCATCTAAAACATCCAGATATACTTCTTTTACAGTAGCTTTTACCTTTTTGTCACTAAGATATTTTTCATATGCATATTCGGATTGAAGTAGTCCTTCTGTAATTGCAGAGACTGTACTTTTGTAGCAAAGGTCTTCAAATTTAGGTATAGTAACACCCACACTCTCTAGCTTATGCTCCATAAGTTTTTTACCAACTTTATAAAAAGCATTTCTAAAAGAATTTAATGTTAATTTATTTTCGTCACCTAGGCCCAATAAAATAATATTTTCCCCTTTTGGTGATAAATCAGCATAGATTTCATTTAATTTGCCATTAAATAAATCTTTTTCTTTCAGATATTCAAATAGTTCCTTTCCTTTACTTAAGCTTTGGTTTTTATCTAAAACCAAGATAACTTCAACGTTGCCACCTTTTTCCAATAAAAATCTCATAAAATCCCTCCATTTCTATAATATCTAATATTGTATCAAAGTTGTGGGTAGAAGGGAACTTAATCTCAATAAAAAAAGAAATGTAGACTATAATCTACATTTCAAAAGATTACTTAGATTATTTATTGTCATATTCATTTAGCTTGTTTAAGGCTTTAATAGTCTCTTCTACTTCTGCTCCAGGGTAAGCGAACTCGTTAGTTGGGACGTGGGTATAGCTTCCTTTTGGAGGATAGACCCTGTTACTATTCATAATATCGGTGTTATGCATATACTCAATATCAAAAAAATTTGTAAAGCCATCTTCGTCTATTTCATCAATTTCACCAAAAGGATATTCATGATCTTCATATCTTTTATTCATAAAATATTACCTCCTTTATGTAAAATAGTTTTACCATTAATAAAGGAATTATTCTTATATATTATGAATAATAGTCATGCTTTTAGGCAAAATAATATTGTTTGAAAATATATTAAGGAGGTCATTTTATGGCATTGAAAAATACGATAAATCTAAACAATCTAACACAAGAAGAATTAAACTGTGTAAAGCATATTGCTTCTTCACATTTAGTTATGTCTGAGAAATTCAATCTCTACTCAAATCAAATCCAAGATCCACAATTCAAGCAAATGTTAACACAATCAGCAACAGATGCTAAAACTACAGCTACAAATTTAATTAATTCACTATAGGAGGGAAAAAGATGAAAGATCAAGATATAGTAAATGATATCCTAAACGGAACTAAGCATAGTATAGACACATATACAAAAGCTATACAAGAGTGTTCTAACCAAACATTAAGATCTGAATTACAAACACTAAGAGATGAAGCTGAACAATCACAATATCAAATATATCAAATGGCAGAACAAAAAGGATGGTATACACCAGCTCCACAGGCTAACCAAAACGATATTCAAACTGTTAAGACTGGCTTATCCTCTGCAGCCCAAGGTTCATCAAATTCAAATACAAATTTTACAATGAAATAGATTATTTAGCCCTTAAGATTATGCTTAAGGGCTTTTAATTTTATGAAAGAAATTAAATTGATATTTCAATCCAACAGGTCTATAATATATAATATCATCCCATACAATGAGGTTGGAGGTAAGTTAATGATAAGAACAGGTGTTGATTTGGTCCAAGTAAGTAGAATAGAAAAGATATTAAAGTCTAAAAGAGATTCATTTTTGAATAGGATTTTTACTCAGGCTGAAATTGATTATATAGATAAAAATGCTGGCAATCCCAAAACTATAGCTGGACTATATGCATCTAAGGAAGCTATCTCAAAAGCATTAGGTAGTGGAATAGGGCAAGTTAGCTGGAAGGATATGGAGATTGATCATGATAGCAAGGGTAAGCCTCATGTAAATCTGGCGTCCAAGCTTGATTCTTTATTGGATGATTTACATATAAACACCGTCGATTTATCTATTTCTCATGATGGTGATTATGCTGTAGCTTTTGTAGTAGGATATAAGAGTGATTTATAGGAATTATATTCTAAATCCACATCTCTTCAATATAATATATTATAGATGCTGAAATAATTTAAATAAAATTATTTAGTAATCTTTGATAAAGAGAGGTGTTATCATTGAAGAAATTTCTATTAATTACAATAACTTTGTTAAGCATATTACTCTTATCCTGTACTCTAGATGATGCAGATATTATAGAAAATATAGATAAGAAATTCAATGAAAATATAGGATACGAAGCTAGATTTGAGATGACCATCTTTAATGATAGCAAGGAAACCATCTATAAGATGAGGGAAAAATATGTACACCATGATATTATTTCACTTGAAATACTAGAACCTAGTGAAAGTAGCGGAATTACAATAGAGTACAAGGATGATAAGATATTCTTAAATCACGCCACTATTAGACAATCAATTACCTTAAAAACTGTTAAAGATTTTGATAAAGGGATTTTATTGATTTCTTTCTTTGAGAATTTGGATGCAGTAAATTCCATAGATAGACAAGAATTTGATGGAGAGGACTATTATATCATTGAATATTCAAGTGATGAGGAAAATAGATATAATAATAGGAGATATATCTTTTTAGATAAGAAGAAACTAGAGCCATATAAGATGGAGATTATGGATGAGGATGGCAATACTAGAGTAAGTATTACATATGAGGAGTTTAATTATAAAAGATAATTAAGGAGCAGATAAATGGAACAACTTAAGGATAATAGACCAGTAAGGCTTGAAATAAATTTAGATAACTTAAAAAACAATATACAAGAGATTAGAAGATATGTAGGTAGGGATACTTTAATAATGGCTATAGTAAAGGCAAATGCATATGGTCATGGGATAATAACCTGTGGAAGGACATTTCTTGACAATGGTGCAGATAGACTGGGGGTTTCTATTTTATCTGAAGGAATAGCACTACGAAAAGCTGATATAAACGAACCTATAATGCTATTAAACTATACACCACATAGTCAATATGAAGAACTTATAGAATATAATCTTATCCCGACAATATATAATTATGATGATGCAAAACATCTGTCAAAGGTAGCTCAAAGCCTAGGCAAGATAGCAAAAATACATTTGAAAATTGAAACAGGTATGAATAGACTAGGCTTAGCCTTAGATGAGACTACTATAGACGACATCCTAAGAATAAGAAGGCTAGCCAACATAGAGGTTGAGGGTATATTCACTCACTTTGCATGTGCAGATGAATTAGACAAATCCCATACTAGATTACAGTTTGAAAGATTTAAAGAGATAACAGATAGACTAGAGGATTTAGATGTAAATATACCAATTAAATATGTGTCTAATTCTGCTGCAATAATCGATTTACCAGAATATAATCTAGACATGGTTAGACCGGGAATTATATTATATGGACATTATCCATCGGAATCTATTAAAAAGGATGTTGTTGATCTTAAACCAGCGATGGCTTTAAAATCCTATATATCCAATATTAAAACCATTAAAGGAGGGGAAGGTATTTCCTATGGTCAAATTTTTACAACCAGTAGGGAATCGACAATAGCTACTTTGCCCATAGGTTATGCAGATGGATATTCTAGAAGACTATCTTCAAAGTCCTATGTATGCATAAATGATAAAAAAGCTCCTATAGTTGGGAATATATGCATGGATCAGCTAATGGTTGATGTAACTGATATAGAAAATATTGATCTTAAAGATGAAGTTATCCTATTTGGTTATGGAAATATAAATTATCCAACAGTAGAAGAGCTTGCTCAAATAATGGGAACTATAAACTATGAGCTCATGTGCATGATTGGAGCAAGAGTCCCAAGGATATATGTAAAAAAAGATAAATACATTAAATTTGAAGAATATACATTTG
>CAZXWU010000060.1:0-9059 GCA_964644495.1 uncultured Tissierella sp. | reverse complement strand
GCTGATTGGGAACATTCTACGGCGGAGGCAGCAATTCTGATGACGTATTGTGGTTTGGAGGATAAATAATAAGACTTGACCACAATATGTAGTGGTTTTAGGATGAAAAGTGGGTCAAAAATTGGTGGAAAAAGACCGTTTTTTGACCCTTGAAAATAGGGTGTTTGACAGATGACATTGGATAATTGGAGATATTTGAAGAGTAAATGGTTAAATTTAGTTGATGTTATGGTAGGTGAATTATATACTGTAAATGAACTTTAGTAGAATTAAATGAGGATGAGAAATATATTTATGGAGGAAAATGAGTGTTTTAGTAATAATATTAATATTAATTTATATTATTATATATTCTAAAAAATGGAGAAATTATAAAGGTGCTGAATTAATATCTCGTAATTTAGTGTTTCTTTATATATGTTTTGTATTATTTCTAACTATATTGCCTATAGATTGGACATTTGATCCTAAATGGAAATATTACAGTTCTATAGAATTTTCATATGGATACATTAAACCTTTTAATGATTTGATTTTAGGAAGGTCAGTATCTATTAAAGAAGTTGTCTTAAATATAATGATGACTATTCCTGTTGAATTATAGGTCTTTTGATGTTACTGATCTAATTACAAATACAATTGGTTGTATCTTAGGATACTATATTTATATAAAACTAAGGAAACAGCAAGAGTAGAATCTTGTTGTTTTTTTATACATAAATTAAGAGAAATAACTAGGATACAACAAGAAAATTTATATATTAAAGATTATTGATAGATTCCCCTCTACTTTTACGAAGTATTAAGTGAAAGGAGAAAATTTAAACTATAGTATATGTAAAATAATATTGAAAGAAGGTGATGTTATTGCAAATAACAGAGGAGAACTTTATTGAAGAAATGAAAAAGGGAAATGAGAAAGCTTTAGAATATGTTATTAATAGTTATGGATGGATTCTCAAGACTGTTTTAAAAAAGCATTTATTTTATCTTCAAGATTATTATGATGAGTGTATAAACGACTGTTTCCTTGCTATATGGGAAAATATAGATAGTTATAATCCTAAGAAATCAAGTTTCAAAAATTGGGCTGGGGGAATAGCAAAATATAAATCTATTGATTATACAAGGAAATATTTAAAAGACTTAGAGAATGAAGATATTGAAGATGTTGATATTATATCTAAAGAAAATCCCCTAAATGAGATATTAAGAAATGAAATAAAGGAAGAAACTAAAAAGATGCTTAGTATTTTATCGAAAGAGGATAGAAAAATCTTTGAAAAGTTATATTTTGAAGATAAAGATATGGATGAAATATCAAGTGATACGGGACTCAGCAAATCCGTTCTTTACAATAGACTTTCAAGAGGAAGAAATAAGATGCGTAATAGAATTAATATTGAAGGAGGCTATAAAAAGTGAAAGATTCTAATAATATATTTGAACTATTAAATGATATAGATTTTGATATTGAAGATTATAAAAAGGAGGAATTAACAGATATTGAAAAGAAAAAGATTAAAAACAGCATGCAAAAGAATATAAGAAAAAAATTCAATATAAAGAAAATCTGTAGTATAGCCGTTGCTTTAGTACTAACTATAGGTATTTTAAGTCAAACAGGTGTCGTGCAAAAAGTTTATGCAGATTCACAATCAAAACTTTCAAAAATATCCTATTCTATAGGAAAAGCCATTGGTATTGGAAAGGATATCGAATCGTATACAAATATAATCAATAAGAGTGTAGATAGTAACGGAATAGAAATGAAATTAACGGATGTAATTATAGATAAAGATGAATTACTCTTAGCTACTATAGTAGACACAGGTGAAGCTTTAAGTATGACAGATTTTGACTACAAGATATTCATCAATGGAAAGAGAGTTATAAATAAAGGTAGTAGCAAAGTCACTAGGTCAATTGATGATGCAGAATCTATACTCTCTTCTATTTATCGTATTAACATTAATAATATGGATTTAACAAAAGATATGGATATAAGGATTATATTTAGTAAATTGAATTATTCTGTGGGAAATATACAGAAAGAAATAAAAGGGAAATGGCAATTTGAATTCAACACTAATGGTAAAGAATTAATGGCAGATACTAAGACGGTATTTTTAGATTATATTTTTGATGGAGACGATGTAAGATATATCCTTGAAGAATTTAGATATAATCCGATTAACCAAAAGATATATGGTAAGATAGAGGGAATTAAGACAGGTAGATCAAGATATGATATTATTTTAAAGGGAAAAGACAATCTGGGAAACTTAGTAGAATTTGACTCAGGCAGTAGATCTTCAGAAAGTTTTGAATTTAGGAGAAATAGGTACGATGGTGATTTATCATCTGAAGCAATGTATATTACCTTAGCACCGTATGCGAAAAAATTTCCTGAAGAAGAGGGTCAGTCATATGTTGGGGAATGGGAACAAATAGGAGAAGAGTTTACAATATTTCTAAGCAGGTAAATGGAGATGTTAGAACAGATTTGAGTTAACATGTGTCAATCTATATATTTTTTAATTTAAACAAACAAATCCTACAAGTTCCTAAGCAAAAAGGATCCTTATTCATCCTTCTTACTTAGGAATATTTTTCTATGATATAATATATTCAAATAATGCTATTACACAGAGGTGAGGAAATTGAAAAACATTCTTTTAATTGAAGATGATGAAAATATATCATTTGGTATCAAGATATATTTAGAAAAAAGAGATTTTAGAGTTACTGTGGGGGATTGCATAAAAAAAGGAGTTAAACTTTTCAAGACCAATCATGATTTAATTATACTAGACATGAATTTACCAGATGGTACTGGATATGACTTTTTTAAGTTTGTTAGATCAAAGTCCAATACCCCTATTATTTTTCTAACTGTAATAGATGAAGATACTGAAATAGTCAAAGGTCTAGACATAGGGGCAGATGATTATATCACCAAGCCTTTTAAGTTATCAATATTAGAATCAAGAATAAATACTGTTTTAAGGCGTATAAAAAGAGATATATCCTTAGATAATGAGATAATGTTAAGTGGATTAAGGCTTATTAAATCACAAACCAAAGTATTTAAAGGGGATGTTGAAGTTCTTTTAACAGGTAGAGAATATAGATTGTTAGAAATGTTTATGGAAAATATAAACCAAACCTTAACCAGAGAATTTATTTTAGAACGACTCTGGGATATTGAAAGTGATTTTGTTAATGACAACACTCTTACTGTAACTATTAAAAGGTTAAGAGAAAAGATTGAAGATAATCCAAACAAACCAAAGATACTAAGGACTATTAGAGGAATAGGATATAGAATGGAGAATGACAATGAATAATTTAAACAAATCCTTATTATATAAAATAGTGTTATTAGTTATGGTCTTATTGATATCATTCCTATTTTTTATTATTGGATATAATTATCAGGAAAGTATATTATTTGATAAATTGTCTACTGTAGTTGGAGTAATATCAGAGGATTCTAAAGAATTAGAGGTACTTGCTATGAATCAACTAAAGTCTAGTTCAGGTCAATATACCATTATTGGAAAAGATACTTTAAGCAAGTATGGATATAATGATGGCAAGTTTATTTTTATTAAAGAGAAAAAACAAACAATCTTTTTAAGCCTTATATTTTCATTTGGTATTACCACCTTATGCTTTATAAGTATGGAAGTCTTAAACCAAAGTAAAAAGAGGAATACAAATCAACTGAAGGAATACCTAGAAGATATAAACAAGGGCAATTATTCCTTAAACATTCATGTGGATGAAGATTTTGCAGTTGTTTCAGATGAACTATATAAGACTGTTGTAACTATGAGGGAGTTAAAGGAAAAGGCTATTAAGGATAAGGTGAATTTAAAGGATAATATAGCAGATATATCGCATCAATTAAAGACCCCTATCACCTCAATACATATTATGTCCCAGTTAATGGATGATAGTGAATCCAAAGATGAAAATCAAGAGTATATACATAGGCTAAAGAAACAAATAGAAAGGCTGGAAGTCTTAACTAATTCCTTATTAACTATGTCAAAACTAGATGCCGATGCCACCCAATTTAAGGAAGAGATTATTAACTTTACAGATATAATAAACATGGCTACGGAACCCATATTGCCTTTGATTGAGAAAAAGAACATCAAATTTAGTATAGTAGAGGAAAATGCCACTATCAAAGGGGATATCCATTGGTTAAGTGAGGCATGTTTAAATATTATAAAGAATTCTGCGGAGCATACTGATGTTGATGGACAGATAGATATTATAATTAACTCTAATCCCATATTTAGAGAAATAATAATAGAGGATAATGGAGTAGGATTTATTAAAGAAGATATTCCACATATATTTAATAGATTTTATAAAGGTAAAAATGCGGATAAGGACAGTGTCGGTATAGGACTTCCTATGGCAAAGACTATAATTGAAAAACATGGTGGGGAAATTCTAGTGGAAAACAGGGAAGATAGGGGTGCTAGGTTTAAAATTAAGTTTTATTTTTAATTGTCACCTAAATGTCACTTTGGAGCTATAGACTTATAACCATGGGAGGGGTAAAGATGGAAATATTAAGAACGGAAGACTTAAGTAAATCCTATGGTAAAGGTGTTTCAAAGGTAATAGCACTTGATAAAGTAAATTTATCCGTAGAAAAGGGGCAATTTTTATCTATTGTTGGTTCAAGTGGTTCAGGAAAATCCACATTACTTCATATATTAGGTGGTGTTGATAAGCCAACAGAGGGAAGAGTATTTATAGAAGATAGGGAAATATCTACGCTAAGAGAAAGTGAATTAGCTCTATTTAGAAGAAGGAAAGTAGGGTTAATATATCAATTTTATAATTTAATTCCTACAATTGATGTTAAAAAGAATATGTTACTTCCACTACTTTTAGATGGAAGAACACCAGATATGGAGTATTTTAAGGAGATAGTTGCTATATTAGGATTGGAAAACAGACTTGGTTCTTATCCAGGTCAACTTTCTGGAGGGCAGCAACAAAGGGTTGCTATTGGCCGATCATTAATATATAGACCAGCAATAGTCTTGGCAGATGAGCCTACAGG
Source organism: uncultured Tissierella sp. (assembly GCA_964644495.1). Taxonomy (GTDB): domain Bacteria; phylum Bacillota; class Clostridia; order Tissierellales; family Tissierellaceae; genus JAAYTL01. The sequence goes on along the minus strand of CAZXWU010000060.1, from coordinate 3,964 downwards.
CAACTTAGATAGAAATAATGCGAATGAGATAATAGAACTATTAAAACTATCAAATAAAAAGTATAAACAGACTATATTACTAATAACCCATGATGAGAGAATGGCATTGGAAACTGATAGGATTATTACACTGGAAGATGGAAATATCATTTCAGATGAGGTGATTAGAAGATGAATATCCTCACTGAATACACCTTTAATTATCTTAAAAAGAATAAAAAAAATACAATATCCATAATAATTATTATATCCATAGCAGCTATTTTCTTAAGTACCATGGTCTTATTCACATATATGAATTGGAATTTTAACTTAGGCGATGCAATATATCGGAACGGGAATTTTCATGGTTATTTTAAATCCCATATTAACAAGTCACAAATTCCCTATCTAGAAGAGAATCAAAAAATAGATAAGGTCTATCTAAAATCAGAATATTATACTGGAAAAGTAGATATGGAAAGACCATATATAAACATTTCATATATGGATAAAGGATATTGGAATAATATGGGGGAGAAGAACCTTATATTAGAAGGAAGGATTCCTAATAATCAAGATGAGATTGCAGTCGTTGGAAACTTAATTAAGGAAAACCCATCCTATAAAATAGGAGATAAAGTTAATATAAACCTTGGATATAGAGAAAATGATGGAGAAGAGGTGGATGTTTTTGATTTTTTATATGAAGAGGAAAGTTTTGTAGGCAAAGATATTAAGGAATATACTATAGTAGGCATTATTTCAGGTAGCAGCTTATCCTATGAACCTTATTATAAGGGGCTAGGATTTTTAGATAATGAGAATATGGATGAAAACATTAAGATAAATGCATATTTAAGGATGAGAAATCCCAGAACAGTATATAAAGATTTACCTGAGATAGGTAAATCTTTGGGACTTGAGTTAGGAGAAGAGGACTTAGCTGTATATGGCTACAGTGCTAGATATAATCCATACTATTTAAGATTACAAGGAATATTTATTCCTTCCATCAGCATTTGGCAACAAGGATTGTATTTTATCATTCAGCCATATATATTCATACTACTAATTATGATTATGTTTTCAATAATCATCTATAATATATTTACCATATGGTCAAATAATAGATTAAGGCAATTAGGAATACTTAAAAGTATAGGTGCAACTCCTAAACAAATAAAGAAAACCGTAAAAACAGAGGCAATAATTCTGTCTATTATACCTATAATACTAGGTATAGGATTAGGACATCTGTTTTGTTATTTAGGCATAAATATAATAAAGCATATTGTAAATATTGAAATGGACGGAAGTATTTTTAACTTTACATTTAAAACATCACCTATAATTATATTAATTATTTTACTTCTATCATTTTCAACTATTTTACTATCCATCAGTAGAACAGCTAAAAGATTAAGTAAGATATCACCAATTGAGGCAATTAGATATGGTGGTATAAATTATGACGATTTTAAGATTAAAAAGGGGAATGGAACTGATTACAGTCATGCAAATATAATATCTAGCCTTTCAAAGGATTCATTAAAAGCTAATAAAAGAGGTTTTGGAACTACCATAATATCCTTAGGCATTGGATTTACCGTTTTATTTACATTCTTAGTTGCAATGTCTAGTGCGAAAGCAGATAATGAATTAAATAAATTAGAAATTCATTATCCCATGGAAGTAAAAGCATATAGTAGTGAAAAGTTAGATGAAAATCTATTTAAGGAAATAAATGAAATAGCTGAAGTAAAAGAAAGTATAGTGTATAAACGTTCAAACCTCTTATTTCATATAAAACCTGAATATGGATCTGAAGAGTTTAATAAGCTAGGGGGATTTAAAGACGTTGATAGTAGGAAGTTTGGTGTGCGATATATGGATGAATATTATGAGGTCGCAGGTCAGATAATAGGCCTTGACTCGAATAACTTTAATGAATATGCCAAGTCCTTAGGTGAAGACCCAAAAGCCTATGATGATACTGAAAATCCAAAGGCTATTCTTCTAAATTTAATTAAACAAGATATGAATCAACCAATTTTAAGGGCAGATTATATCCCTTATTTAAATGATAGTATAGATAGTTTGATATTTAATGAATACGGGGGAGAAGATTTAAATATTGATATTGGGTTTAGGACTTCTAAAAAACCGTGGGAAGATTTATATATAAATGATTATCATATTAACTTGATAGTACCCAAAGAGGTCTTAGATAAGATGATGGAAGGATTCAATTTGCCCGGAGATTTTAGTCATTCGGAGTCTATCAAGTTATTGGTAGAGGATAAAGATGTTGAGGCTGTAAAAGAAGAAATAAAGGAAGTAAGTAACTATTATTTGCCAGAGAGTGACTATGATATTTGGGATAAGATTTCTTATGAAATAAGAATTAAAAATGTACAGAAAGTGCTTTATCTAATGGCTTTTGCTTTTATAGCTTTTATGGGGATCATAGGCATATCCAATTCATATTCAAGTATAAATAATAATTTAAGCAATAGAAGACGAGAATTTGCAATGCTAAAATCCATGGGTATGACAAAAGATGGATTAAAGAAGATGCTTAAATTAGAAGGAATATATTATAGCATATATCCATTTATTTACTCAATTCCTTTATGCCTTATAATATTGATTGGAATAGCCAAGATTAATAAGATATTTGGAGTTAAAGATTTATTGGTCTACTTAGAATATAAAACTTTGCTTATATATATTATAATAATTGTAATTAGCATCTACTCAGCATATTATTTTGGAATAAGAAAAATTGAAAAGGATGAAATAGTAGATGTGTTAAGGGATGAAAGCATTTAGGTGGTAACCTACTAGCATTAGGGGGGACAGATGATGTTTAGGAAAATTAGAAAGATATTTTTAATTGCCTTTATAGGTTTATTTATATTTATAGTTTTCAAAGGAATTCTATTTATTGGAGGCAATTTTAAATCTTTAGAAAAGGTTATAGTAATTGATGCTGGACATGGAGGCAAAGATCCTGGAACCATTGGAATTAGCGGTAATTATGAAAAAGATATTAATCTGGAAATTTCTAAGAAATTAGCAGAAAAGTTAAAATTAAAGGGCTATAAAATCATTTTAACTAGGGATAGTGATGAATATGTAGATAATCCTTCAAGGGCAGAATTGGCAAACAAAAAAAGAGCTAGGGTATTTATTAGTATTCATGGTAATGCAATAGAAAATAATAATTCTATAAATGGGGTACAGGTATTATATTATCCAGACAGAGAAAGTACTATTGGTGACTTAAATAATAATGAATTGGCAAGGATTTTAAGGAATTCACTTATTAATGGAACTGGGGCTATAGATAAGGGCATCATAGAAAGAAAAGATTTAATTGTACTAAATCAGACAAAAATGCCAGCTATAATTATTGAATATGGATTTTTATCCAATGAAAATGAAGAAAGATTATTACTAACAGATGATTATCAAAATAAAATAGTAAATTCAATAGTAGATGGATTAGAAGAATATCTTAACTTGAATAATTAGTACAAGATATTTATTAATTGTAATTAATCTCTGGATAGGTTAGTTTTTAGTAGAATCATATTTTTAAAAAATAGAAAAGGTTTATTGTTGCTCGTTTTTAAATGGTTTATTAAAATGATGACGCCAGGCACTTAACATATTAACTTATTAGAAAAAAACAGCTGTCAATTTAACAAGATGATTTTTGTCTAGGTGTTAGAAGTATACCCTTCCACTAAGGAGATACCAGATACTTACAACATCATTATTGTCCTCTCAAGGCACGTTGAAGTCGTAACCCTGCTTACAAGGAGTGAAACGAGTTGTAAGTAGAGGTACGTCTCATGTCAGGAATGTCCAAGAAGACGAGCGATAGCGAAGGCTGATTGGGAACATTCTACGGCGGAGGCAGCAATTCTGATGACGTATTGTGGTTTGGAGGATAAATAATAAGACTTGACCACAA
>CAZXWU010000059.1:0-9124 GCA_964644495.1 uncultured Tissierella sp. | reverse complement strand
AAATAGCTATTTTTGCTTTTAACTTCAAAATGTAGGATAATAGTAATATAATGAAATAGGAGGAAATGCGTATGAGGATAGCAATTGTAATTGATAAATCAAGGGCTGAATATTTGCCAGGTGAAGAAGGCAGACAGGAAGACCGACAGTCTTTAAAGACCATGAAGAGTATCAAAGAGGTTTTATCGAAGGAATACGACGTGATACATCTGACAGTGGGTAATGATCTAATAGATAGGCTTAAAGAGGAAAAAGTTGATTTGGTATTTAATCTATCTAATGGTGTCAGGGGTGAGGACAACTTATTACAACTACCAGCTCTGCTAGAATTAGCAGGAATTCCATATACAGGTTCGACTCCACTAGCACATGGACTTGCTTACAATAAAATATACTCTGGAAAAGTCTTTGAGGCATTTAATATAAAGACACCAAGTTTCACTTCTGTAGCCAATATGGAAGAGTTAAAAAGTAATAATTATGATTATCCAGTATTGATAAAGCCAAAAGATGAGGGCTCTAGCAGAGGTATACACAATGATAGTTTAATATTTAATTTCAAGTCATTAAAAAATAAGATTCAAGAACAACTGAAGACATACAATCCGCCGATAATGGTGATGGAATACATTGAAGGCACGGAGTTAACAGTAGGGATTATAGAAGACGGAGGAGTGCTAAAGGTCCTGCCTGTACTAGAGATTGATTTTTCAGATCTCCCAAAAGAATTAAATAAGATATATAGCTTTGAAGCAAAAGTTGAATATGCTGATTATATAAGCTATCACATTCCAGCAAGAGTAGATGATGAGACTAGACGAAGTATCGAAGATACAGCCAAAAGAGCCTTCAGAGCTCTTGGACTAAGGGATTATGCAAGAGTGGACATACGCTTGAAAGATGGGATTCCTTATGTAATAGAGATTAATTCACTACCAGGACTCCAAAAAGACCATAGTGATCTATGTAAAATGGCAGAGGCTATGAATTTGACATACGATAAATTGATAAAAACCATAGTAAAACAAGGAATAAATAGGGCTAAATGATCCTAAATCTTATCTATTAAGTATTATTTTTCAATCTTCTCACTTTCAATCCTCCAAGACTCAGGTTTACAGCTAGAGGCTACTGATGGACAAATATTCCTTCTGAGGAAACTTTGTCAAAAAAGATTAATCTAGCAATAAACAAATTTTTTACTGGTTAATCTGATATATTTAGGGTAAAATTATATACATCTTAAATTTGGAGGTATTTTCATGATTCAGCAAGTTATAGTGTTTTCTGTCATAATACTCACATTGATTATGTTTATAAATGGAAAGATCAGATATGAATTTGTTTCTGCATCAGGCCTACTAATTCTTACACTTACAGGCATATTGAGTGCAGAAGAAGCTGTAGCAGGCTTCAGCCACCCTGCTGTTATTACTGTTACATCGGTATTGGTCATTTCTAGTGCTATTATAAAATCAGGTATGATAGAGCGTTTAGTAGTATTATTAAATCGAAAAACAAACAGTACATCTGTTATGATAATGGGCTTGATGCTAGTTACTGCATTTCTGTCAGCTTTTATGAACAATGTTGGGGCTTTGGCTTTGATTTTACCAGTTGCTTTACGTATTGCTAAGGACAGTAAAGTGTCTCCTTCAAGCTTTTTAATGCCAGTAGCATTTGCTTCCTTATTAGGAGGAATGGTTACCCTAATAGGAACCCCACCAAATCTAATAGTTTCAAATTTTAGATATGAAACCCTAGGTACTCCCTTTGAATTTTTTGATTTTGCACCTATAGGAACTGTTCTGGTACTTGTAGGGATAGGTCTGACCATATTCTTAGGCCCAAAACTCATACCTATTAGAAAGAGTAAAAGTGATGAAGGGATATTTAATATTGGTGAATATTTATCAGAAGTAGTGATTACTGAGAATTCACCCATGGTTGGGAAAACAATTCGTGATTTTTATGATATATATAAATTAGAGGTTGAAGTCTTAAGTATTATTAGACAAAAACACAATATAATAGTACCCTATGCAAATGAAACCTTACTAGCAGGTGATGAACTAATAATTAAGACAGATAGTTTAGAGTTAACAGATTTGATTAAGAGAACAGGGACCGCTCTTAAAGGTGCTAAATTGGATTATTTAGAATCAGTGCCTCTATTAAAGTCTGATGAGTTTAACTTAGTAGAAGTAGTATTAAGAGATGACTCTCTATTAATCGGTAGAACGGCCATAGAGGTAAAACTTAGAAATAGATATAATGTAAATTTAGTCGCAGTGTCTAGAATGGGATCCATTTCTGTAGAAAGGCTAAAGACATTTCGCTTTAGGGCAGGGGATGTACTACTATTGCAAGCCCCTGTTAGCATATTACAGGATATATATAAAAAATTATCTTGTCTACCTCTTGCAGAAAGAAGTGTCAATTTAAATACAAAGGCAAGCAAGAAAGATCAGTATTTGCCATTAGGCTTGTTCCTAGTAGCAATTGTATTAACAACTATTGGTATACTACCTGTTCAAGTTGCCTTTTCAGCTGTTGCTGTAATATTAGCTATGTCCAAATTTATTACTCCTAGGGAATTTTATGACGCTATAGAATGGCCTACAGTATTGTTATTAGCAACACTATTACCATTTGGGAATGCATTCCAAAAAAGTGGAGCTTCTGATACTATTGCTAGTTTATTGATGAATCTATCAAATTTTCTATCTCCTAGTTTGATGATAGTAGTATTGATGGCTATTACTATGATAATGACAAACCTAATAAGCAATTATGCTACAGCAGTTTTGATGTCGCCTATAGCTGTGAGTTTGGCAGCATCAATGGGTGTATCACCTGATCCCCTTTTAATGGGAGTCTGTATTGCTTGTTCATCAGCATTTTTAACTCCAATAGGTCATCAATCCAATATGTTGGTCATGGGACCAGGTGGTTACAAATATACGGATTACTTTAGACTTGGTTTACCCTTATCTATACTGGTTATTGTAATTAGTACACCTATGATACTCTTGTTATGGAAGTTTTAAATTATAGCCAATCTAGGATAATAGAATAGATTGATATGCAAGTAGGAGAAGTGCTAGAGAATATTTAGCAAATCTCCTTTTTTATGGTATAATATTTAGGGTATCGAATGAAATGGATTCATAATTGTTTTGGAGGTATAAATGAAGGAAAAACTTAATGTGTTTTTAAAAAAATATGGTTTAACTTACTTAATAGGTGTGGTTTTTTTAATTGCTAATATTTATCTAAATTCATTGGGACCTAGGATATTAGGATGGATTTTTGATGCCCTAGAAGCTGAAGGCTTTAGCAAAGATACTATATTCTATTATTTAGCTATCTTGATATTGGTTTCACTGCTAGGCTTTGTAGCCAGATTTATCTGGAGATATCTAATTATGGGTAACTCTAGAAAGCTAGAATGCTATCTTAGGGAAGAGCTATTTAAGCATTTTCAAACACTACCTGTAGACTTCTACCAGACAAGAAAAACTGGTGACCTATTAGCATATGGTATCAATGATATATCTGCAGTTAGGATGACTTTTGGACCTGGCTTGGCTAATATAACAAACAGTATCGGTATGAGCATTATTGTGGTTCTATCCATGTCTCAGTCAATAAATTTTAAATTGACCATGTACTCTTTAGTACCAGTACCCCTTATTTTATATTTGATGATCAAACTAGGTTCTTTAATTAGGAAGAGATTTACAATAGTTCAGGAAAACTTTGCTGCTATATCAGATAGAGTCCAAGAAAACATCTCAGGCATAAGAGTTATCAAGGCCTATGTTCAAGAAAAGGAAGAAGTAGATAAGTTTCAGATGCTAAATGATAATATGCGAGAATCAAACATAAAAATGGTCAGAGTCTCATCGCTTCTTACACCAATGATGGAGTTATGCTTTGGATTTAGTTTTATGGTAAGTCTTATATATGGTTCTTCTTTAGTAAAATCCAATATAATTTCCTTGGGGGACTTTATAGCCTTTAATGGATATTTAACTATGATTATTAGACCTATAAGATCCGTTGGTAGGGTAATTAATATATCACAAAGAGGTATGGCATCCTATAAGAGATTAGATAGTATATTTAAAGTAAAGTCAGATATAGTTCACAATACTGGAGATCCAAATCTTCTAGAAATCAATGGAGATATAGAGTTTAAGGATTTAACTTTTAAATATAAAGATGCAGAAGAAGCAATTTTAAAGAATATCAATTTGAAAATAGAAAAAGGAAAGACCCTTGGTATCATAGGGGACACAGGTAGTGGTAAGACCACACTAGTTGATATCCTCCTGAGACTCTACAATGTAGATAGGGGTATGGTCCTAATTGATGGCAGGGATATCAATGATTATAGCCTAGATGTACTAAGGGAGAACATAGGTTATGTACCACAAGATAATTTCCTCTTTTCATCAAGTATAAAAGAGAGTATAAACTTTTCAAGGGATATCTACTCTGATGAAGAAATCGCAGAAGCAACAAAGTTAAGCTGCATATATGATAATATACTTGACTTCAACGATGGTTTTGACACTATAGTAGGAGAGCGGGGAGTCAATCTATCTGGAGGACAAAAACAAAGACTATCAATAGCAAGAGCTATTATAAAACAACCAAATATATTAATATTTGATGATGCTCTATCAGCTGTAGATACCAAAACTGAAGATAAGATATTAGACCATTTCAAAGAGATAATGAGTGGTCATACAGGCATAATCATAGCTCATAGAATATCTTCTATAAGAGATGCAGATAAGATAGTTGTCATGAACCATGGTGAAATAGTAGAGCAGGGTAGTCATGAGGAGCTTTTAGAAAAAAGAGGCCATTATTTTAATATATTCAAAGACCAATACAAAGAAGAAGCAGAGAAGGTGGAAAATGAAGAATAAGAGTATTTATAGATTAATAAAATTAATAAAACCATACAGATTACTAGTCTTGATTACAGCTGTTTTAGTATTCTTGGCAAACGCAGCTGAAATAGTAAAACCCATAATATTAAAAGTGGTAATAGATGACTTTCTGATTGGAAACAGACCAGAATCAGGACTTTACTCCATAAATGCTATGGCTGTCTTTTACATGCTAGTAATTTTCATAAACTCTGCCTTCACCTATGCACAAGCTAACATAATGAATTATGTTGGTCAAGGAATAGTAAATGACTTAAGGAAGAGATTATTTAGCCATATACAGCACCTACCCCTTTCCTATTTGAACAAGTATTCCACAGGAAGATTAATAACAAGGGCGACCAATGATGCTGAGGCTGTAAATGAGATGTTCACCGATGTATTTGTTAGTTTATTTAAGGACCTAGTCCTTATTATAGGAATAATAATAGTAATGTTTCGACTAGACACCAATCTTGCCCTTATTGGCTTGGCCACTGTACCACTTATTGCAATTGTAACCTATTATTTTAGGAAAATAATTCGAAAAAACTTTCAATTGGTAAAAAGTCTAATAGGTAGAATCAATGGATTCTTAGCTGAAAACCTATCTGGAATGAAGTTGGTTCAAGTATTTAATAGAGAACTTGAAAAACAAAGAGAATTTGAAGAATTGAACGATAAATACAATAAAGCCACCATATTTCAAATCAAATTAAACAGTGTCCTAAGACCTATAATCCAGATACTCCAAAACATTACAATAGCTTTATTGATCTGGTATAGCATGGACAAGGTCTTGGATTACAGCCTGGAATTGGGCGTAGTCTTTGCATTTACAAACTATATAAAGCAGTTCTTCGCACCAATAAATGATTTAGCAGAAAGCTACAACACCATTCAGTCAGCTATTGTTTCTGCAGACAGAATATTTGAGTTGTTAGATGAAGAAGATGCATTGGAAGACTTGGAAACTGGAAGACCAGTGGATGGTTTTAAAGGATCTATTGAATTTAGAAATGTATGGTTTGCTTATAATGATGAAGATTGGATACTAAAGGATATAAGCTTTAAGATAAATCCTGGGGAGACAGCTGCTTTCGTAGGAGCCACAGGAGCAGGAAAGACCACTATAATTAACTTAATCACGAGATTCTATGAGATTCAAAAAGGTGAGATACTGATAGATGACATCAATATAAATGAATACAAACTACATGACTTAAGAAAGCATGTAGCAGTTGTACTACAGGATGTATTCTTATTTTCAGGTGATATTAAAAGCAATATTAGACTAAACTCCGATATATCTGATGAAGAGATCGAAAAGGTAATCGACTTATCCTATTCAAGGGATCTAATCGATGAACTGCCTAAGGGTATCGATGAACCAGTAAGAGAAAGAGGGTCTACCTTTTCTACAGGGCAAAGGCAATTATTGTCCTTCGCCAGGGCCATAGCCCACAATCCATTTATCTTGGTTTTAGATGAGGCAACAGCAAATATCGATACAAGGACGGAGCTGCTTATACAAAAGTCCATAGATAGTATCTCAAAGGACCGTACAACCTTGATTATCGCCCATAGACTGTCCACTATAAGACAAGCAGATACCATCATATTCCTAGATAAGGGTAGGATAATGGAAGTAGGTAATCATGATGACCTACTTGAAAATGGCAAGTACTATAGAGAATTATATGAAGCGCAATAATTATATTTTTATCTATCTGTCATTTTGAGCTCAAAGAGGCTTAAGATGGCAGATAGATTTATATATATCTTTAAAATAAGAGCTAACTTATGATACAATAAGTTTTAATAAATATTTATATATAGATGGAGGTTATCATGAAGTATTTAGGGCAGATGACAATAATTATGTTAATTACCTTACTAGGTGAAGTATTAAATAAAATTTTACCCCTTACAATACCAGGGTCTATATATGGATTTTTGATCATGCTTTTGCTTCTACAGACCAAGATTCTAAAATTAGACCAAGTTAAGGATGTAGGAGACTTTCTATTGAACATAATGCCTATAATGTTCGTTCCTGCACTTGTTGGAACCATTGTTTTATGGGAGGAACTATCACAGAACATCATTGGAATAATGATTACTGCAATAGTGACCACGGTGATTGTAATGGTCATAACTGGGAAATCCACAGAATTTGTGCTGAAAAGGGGGACAAAGGATGCAGGAAATAATGACTAACTCAATTTATTTTGGGATTGCCTTAACCCTAGTAACTTATTTATTTGGACTTAAATTAAGAGGCAGATTTAAATTGGCCATCCTAAATCCTCTTCTAGTTTCCTTTATAGTGATCATAATTATCCTTATAATATTTAATATAGATTATGACTCCTATAATCAAGGTGGTAGGTATATCAGCTTTCTCTTGACTCCAACAACAGTATGTCTGGCTATACCACTTTATGAACAATTTGAACTCTTGAAGAAAAACTACAAGTCTATCTTGTTTGGTATATTAACAGGGGTAATAGCAAGCCTGTTTAGTGTACTAGCCTTTTCGATTATACTAAATTTAGACAAGGTAATTTATATATCCATGCTACCCAAGTCTATAACAACAGCTATAGGAATAGCTCTATCAGAGGAGTTAGGCGGTATAGGAACCATCACAGCACTAGCTATAACAATTACAGGGGTTTCTGGAAACATCATAGGGGAATATGTATGTAAACTGTTCAGAATAAAGGACCCTATAGCTATGGGTGTGGCTATTGGCACTAGTGCCCATGCTGTTGGGACAAGTAAGGCCTTGGAAATTGGTGAGGTTCAAGGAGCAATGTCTAGCCTTTCAATAGCAATAGCAGGCATACTTACAGTTCTTATAGCACCACTATTTGTCACTTAAGGAATTGTAACATAATTTAGGACATGTTTATATACTACCATCATATTGGTATGATATAATTAAGAAAATTAATAGGGGTGATCCTAATGTATAGGCTTCAAGGAGATAGAATTATCCTAAGGGAATATAGAAGAGACGATTATCAGTATATGAGGAAATGGGTCAATGATTTTGATATCACCAAGTATTTGAGTAATGTATTTCTATATCCTCAATCTGAATCAGACACAGAGAATTTTATAAACAGTATGATTAGTGGGAGTATGAAAGGCTTCATTATAGCAGATAAGGACACAGAAGAATATATAGGGCAAGTTGATTTAATAAAGATAGATTGGCCAAATAGGCTAGGAACAATTGGCATAGTAATCGGCACCAAGGAGAACCTAGGCAAGGGATACGGAAGTGAGGCAATAAAGCTATTACAGGACTATTGTTTTAACAAGTTAAATCTAAATAAATTAGAATTAGATGTAAGGGCCTTCAATGAGAGAGCTATTACTTGTTACAAGAAGTGTGGCTTTGTTGAAGAAGGAAGGATTAGGGAAAACTTCTATGATGGTGGGGAATATTCAGATACCATCAAAATGGGAGTTTTAAAGAGAGAATGGCAAGACCTATAAGATTATTTGATGCACCTTTAGCATAAGCAGGGGTGCATTTTTATATGGAAAAGGCGAGTGTACCAATACGGTTTTCTATAAAACAATAAGTGTATAGGTATAAAACCATTTTCCCCATTGAATGTATTGATAAAATAGAGTAAAATATATGTAAGGAAAACTATCATCTAGATTTTTATCTAAGGAGGACAAAAATTGGTTACAGGAAAACTTCCAAATTATTTATTAGAAGAATTAGTATTAAAATATATAACACATAAAAGAGATGATATTCTTGCAGGTGCAGCTGTAGGATATGACAATGCATTAGTAGATTTTGGTGATGAGGTAGCCATCCTTTCCACAGATCCTATTACTGGTGCTGTAAATGATATAGGCAAAATTGCTGTTCATGTATCTTGTAATGATGTATCTACTAGTGGAGGAACCCCAATTGGCCTACTACTTACCATATTAGCCCCATCAGAGACAACTTATGAAGATATAGAGACTATTATGAAGGATGCTGGAGAGACTGCCAAAGAATTAGATGTTGAGATAATAGGTGGACATACAGAGGTCACCGATGCAGTTAATAAAATAGTAATCTCCACTACAGTAATAGGAAAAATCGACAAGATCAACCTCCAGACCATAGAAAGTATTGAAGTTGGAGATAACGAAGAATT
>CAZXWU010000058.1:0-9155 GCA_964644495.1 uncultured Tissierella sp. | reverse complement strand
GAAAGTAGGTTCTAATATGATATTTACTCTATTATTTATTTTTTGGATTATTTTAAATGAAAAAATTAGTCTAGAAATTGTCCTCCTAGGTCTTTTTATCAGTTTAGCTATTACTATCCTTACATATAAGACCACCAGAATGACTAGACAAGTGGAGAGAAAGATGGCCAGGAATATGGTGAGGCTTATCCAATATCTAATCATTCTTTTAATTGAAGTATTTAAGGCAAATATAGATATAATCAAGCTGGTACTTTCAAAAGACCCAGAGATTACACCAACATTGAAGATTATCAAGGTTGGCTTAAAGTCTAGGATATCAAGAGTGGCCTTAGCCAACTCTATCACCTTAACACCAGGAACTATTACTGTTAGCATGGATGAGGACCAACTATTAATCCATGCTATAAAAAAATCTAATCTAGATGGAATTGAAGAATCAGTCTTCGTGGAAAAGTTAGAGGAATTGGAGGAATAATCTTGAATCTACTAGAAACACAAGAACATATCCTAATATTTTCAATGATATTTTTGTCAGTGACAATATTATTCTGCCTTCTAAGGGCAATACTAGGACCTAGATTTACAGATAGATTATTGGGGATAAATGTAATAAACGTTAAAGTAATAGTCTTGATTTGTATAATGGCTGTCTTCTTTGACAAGTCCTATCTCATTGATATTTCTTTAGTCTATTCAGCTATAAGTTTTTTATCGATTATAGTATTGTCAAGAATATTTCTATCAAAACATTTAAGTGGTAGTAAAGGTGGTGGCAAAAATGGAATTAATTAGACTTATATTGATCACCGTATTCATTGGCATGGGTTTGTTGATTTTCTCCATAGCTACCTTTGGTTTATTTAAATTTGATTATATATTAAACAGGATGCATGTGGCTGCGAAATGCGATACCTTAGCATCCCTTCTCATAATTGTAGGATTGATGTTTTACACAGGACTTTCCATGACCACATTAAAACTAGCTGCAGTAGTAGGATTTTTATGGCTTTCAAATCCCGTGGCTACCCATTTAATTGGACAAACAGAGATTATAACTAATAAGGATATAGAAAAACAGTGTGAGGTGATTGACTAATGCTGTTTTATTTTGAGTTGCTCTTATTGATTATACTTTTAGGGACAGCTACTGCTGTAGCCTTCACCAAGAAAAACCTAACTGCAGTTATAATATTTACCACATTTAGTTTGGTCATGTCATTAATCTGGATTTTGATAAAGTCTCCTGATTTAGCCATCACTGAAGCAGCAGTGGGAGCAGGGATTACCAGCCTATTATTCTATGTGGTCCTCAATGATCTAGGTGGATTGAAAGAATTTGAAAATACAAAGCATAAGAAGATTATAGAGAAAAAGAATAATAGCTTATTTAATTTATTTGGAATCTTATTAACACTTTCTATAGTGGTATTACTTCTAATAAGTGTCAATGATCTTCCGCCATTTGGGGGATTAGATAATCCTGCTATAAATGAAGTATTCCATAGGTATGTAGGAGAAGGAGTCAATGAGACTGGATCTTTAAATTTAGTAGCAGCAGTAATTCTAGACTATAGAGCCTTTGATACCTTTGGTGAAGCCGTCATGTTATTTACAGCAATCATGGCAGTAATAAGTCTCTTAAAGAAGGATAAAGGTGAAGGGAAAGTAGCTCAAAGAAAAATTGGGGATGATGAAATATTAAAGGTTATAGTGGAGATATTATTCCCTTTTGTCATGGTTCTTGGTATTTATGTTGTATTAAATGGTCACCTTTCACCAGGGGGAGGATTTTCTGGTGGGACCATACTAGGGGCAGGATTGATTCTTTATAGCACAGCTTTTGGATTTGAAGGAGTGAAGAGATTTTTTTCCTTCAAAACCTTTACCATAGCCATATCATCCTCACTTATATTCTATGCCTTGGCTAAAGGATATTCCTTTATTACAGGGGCTGCTCATATAGACTCAGGAATACCACTTGGCACACCTGGCACTATATTAAGTGGAGGTCTTATCTTGCCACTTAATATAGCTATTGGAATAGTTGTAGCTTGCACCATATATGGTTTGTATGCATTATTTACTCAAGGAGATATATAAATGGATAACTTAATAGTAAATTATTATGAAAGTATATCAGTTATATTATTTGGAATTGGTTTTTCTATTTTATTATTACATAGAAATCTAATCAGGAAGATAATAGGTATGAATATTATGGATGTATCTATATTTTTATTTTTGGCTTCAAAGGGTTATGTAACTGGCGGGGAAGTCCCGATAATAGAAGGAAATATCCATATGGGTACAGACTTTTATATAAACCCTCTACCAGGAGGTCTAGTCCTTACAGGGATTGTAGTTTCAGTATGTATGACTGCATTTGCTCTGGCTCTAGTAAAAAAATATTACGAGAAATATAATACACTTGATTTAGATGATGATTTCTTAAGGAAAAGGAGTTGACGGCTTTGGATGCCTTTATACATATCCCTTTTTTGAGCATTTTGATAACGATTTTAGCTGGACTTGTAATTCCACTTTCCAAGGACAAAAAAATAGCTAGAAAGATCACCATAGCTTCTTTTTCCATAGTCATGGTGCTCTCTTTATTATTGATATTTTATTTAAATAAATCAAATATAGGCTATTTTACCTATCAGCTTGGACATTATAGTGCACCTTGGGCAAATGAGTTAAGGGCCAGTCTTTTCGAGACAATTTTAGCTTTGGTCTTGAGTTTTGTAATCTTGCTATCAATCCTTGGAGGCAGAAAATCAATAGATCATGATATAGAAGACCATAGACAAAAATATTATTATTTGATACTCAATTTATTATTGGCATCTATTTTAGCCCTTATCTATACTAATGACTTATTTACAGCCTATGTATTTATAGAGATCAATGCAGTGGCTGCTTGTGCCATAGTCGTAATAAATGATACTAAGGATAGTATAAAGGCAACTATAAAATATTTTGTAATGAGTGTACTAGGCTCAGGTATATATCTATTTGCTATATCTAGCTTATATAGTATAACTGGCCACCTAGCCATGACCAATATGAATCAAGCCATAATAAATATTCCAGAGACCTATTATACTCCTTTAACCACATCTTTAGTACTTATAATAGTTGGACTATCTGTGAAGTCAGCCCTATTTCCATTCCATACATGGCTGCCTGATGCCCATGGTTCGGCTACATCTAGCGCATCGGCTATTCTTTCCTCTGTAGTGCTTAAGGGCTATATAATCCTATTGATTAAGATCCTATATAGGGTATATGGTGTGGAAATCCTAATTGACTTAAATATCTTGCCTATAATATTGGCATTAGGATTACTTGGGATGATAATAGGGTCAGTTTTTGCCCTTATACAAAAAGACCTAAAGAAGATGATAGCATACTCATCTATAGCTCAAATTGGATATATATATTTAGGCATAGGATTAGGAACCACATATGGACTTGTAGCAGCTGGCTTTCATATTATTGTTCATGCACTTACAAAATCCATGCTATTTATATCCAGTGGTAATCTCATAGCTATTACAGGAAGTAAAAAAATTGAGGACTTAAATGGAGTAGCCTATATAGATCCCACTTCTTCTATTAGTTTTTTAGTAGGGGCCTTGTCCATGATAGGGATACCATTATTTTCAGGATTTATATCAAAGTTACTATTTATCAACGCAGCGCTGGATAGTAGTCTATCTACAATTGTTCTAATTGGACTTGCTATAAGCTCCCTTCTCAATGCCATGTACTATATACCTGTTAGCTTAAGATTATTTGACAAGAATGATATTATAAAAAACCCTAAGCTAGAATTTATAGCAAATGGTATAGGAAAATACAGTTTAATTCTTTTAATACTTACAAATATATTACTTGGTCTTCTTTCAAAACCCTTTATAAATGCATTGACTGAAGGCTTCAAGAATATTGGTTAAAGGCGGAAAAATATGCTTATTTATTTAATGTTTCTTATATTGCTATTATCATCAATTGTAATTGGTTATAAAAAGGATCAAAGGCTTGCCAAGGCTGTATCCACAGTGACCTTAGCTTTATCAAGTATACTTGCAGTAGTTTTGTTGATTTCAACAATCGATAAAGGAGGACTTGCAAGTCTAGGGGCACTTATGTGTGTATTTTTTACCCTTATAGCCTTCTTAATTATATGGGCTTCAACTTATACAGTAGACCATGAGATTGACCAGGCTAGGATACCTATCTACTATTCATTGGTCCTAATACTCATATCATCCTTATGTGGAATGGTATATTTTGATAATCTATTGCTAGTCTACATATTTGTAGAAGTAAGCGCATTTCTAGCTTCCGCCATAGTCATGATAAAGGATGACCAAGAGAACTATAGAGCAGGGCTAAAATACCTATTTTTATCCATATTTGCTTCTGCCTTTCTATTGATAGGAATGGTTATGATATATAGATTGACAGGCACTCTATGGATCGAGGAAATCCTAGTGCTAGATCTAGATTCCACTTTAATGAAGTATCCATTTATATTTGTATTTATTGGAATAGCCTTTAAAGCAGCTCTTTTTCCATTTCACATATGGTTACCAGATGCTCATGGTTCCGCCCCTTCTAGTTCCAGCGCAATTCTATCTTCCTTAGTAGTTAAGGGCTATATAGTATTTTTTATTAAGTTGATATACACAGGATTTGGTATAGACTTGCTAAGGGCTTTAGATATACTGCCAATTATATTAGTTTTAGGTGGTATTGCTATGATCTATGGTTCAATATTAGCTATACTGCAGATAGATTTAAAGAAGATGATAGCTTATTCATCCGTTGCACAAATTGGATATATATTTTTAGGTATTGGGCTTGGGACTCCCTTAGGACTTATTGCTAGTATATTTCATATCATAGCCCATGGTATAACCAAGGCATGCCTCTTTTTAATAGCAGGAAGAATTATTAATACAACAGGAGTAAAGAAGATTAAAGACTTAAATGGTATAGGAAAGGCCCTTCCAATAACCATGGCTCTTTATACCATATGCGGTTTTTCCATGATAGGTATACCTTTATTCGTAGGTTTTCTAAGCAAATGGAACTTTGCATATGCAGCTGTAAGTGCAGATAATTTATCTATTATATTAGTATTGACCCTATCATCCCTATTAAATGGCATATATTATTTACCTATAGCTATAAGGGCGTTTTTTGCTATGGATGAAAGCGATAGACCTAGGATCTTATTAGAGCCTAAGGGTCAGTTGCCAGTAATCATCTTAGGAGCTTTGATTATAGTCACTGGGATATTCGGTAGCCCACTAATAGATTTATTAACCACAATAGTTCAAAGACTTATATAGATAGAGGTGATTCCATGAAAGGAAGTATACTACTTTTACTGCCCATTATTTTCCCAATAATAATAGGATTAATGATTAAAAAGAATAATATTAAAAGAACAAATCGATTAGTAATTATAATGCCTATCATAAACCTCTTTATATTGATAGGATTATTTATGATGGATAATCAGACTTTAAACCTTATAGGGGTCAATCATATCTTGTCTATTAGATTTCAAATAGATGAGTTAAGTAAATTTTTCACCATATTAACCACTTTTATTTGGATTTTTGTTAGCCTTTATTCTTTAGAATATATGAATAATGAAAAGAAAATTGAGACCTTCTATATCTTCCTATCTATAAGCTATGGCCTGGTTTTAGGTCTGGGATTTGCTGGAAATATGTTTACCTATTATCTATTCTATGAGTTTATGACCTTATCTACATTTCCCTTGGTAATACACTCAAGAACTGATGAAAGTATGAAGGCAGGTATAAAGTATCTAGTATACTCATTTTCGGGAGCGGGATTGGTTTTAATTGGAATTATATTTACTTATTATCACGGTCTAAGTACTGAATTCAGGCCAGGAGGAATCTTAAATCCTGACATTATAAATAATAATATAACTTTAATTATATACCTATTAACCTTTATAGGATTTGGGTCAAAGGCAGGTATGTATCCACTACATGCTTGGCTTCCCAATGCCCATCCAGTGGCACCTGCACCTGCATCAGGGATTCTATCAGGGATCATAACCAAAGCTGGTGTTTTAGGGATTATTAGGTTCACCTTTTATGTCTATGGTGCAGATACCATCAGAGGGTCTTGGGTTCAGATAAGCATATTAATACTCTCCATGTTTACAATATTTATGGGGTCTATGTTAGCCTTTAGGACTAAAGAGTTAAAGAAAAGACTTGCCTTTTCATCTGTAAGTCAAGTCTCTTATGTATTATTTGGGATTGCATTATTAAATACAGAAGGCTTTATAGGTGGGCTTATTCATATGACCTTCCATGCTATACTTAAAAATATACTCTTCCTTGGTGCAGGGGCCATTATATGTAAAGCAGGCAAATACTACACCTATGAGTTAAAAGGGATAGGAAAGCAGATGCCTATAACCATGTGGACATTTACCATCGCATCATTGGCCTTGGTAGGTATACCACCCCTAAGTGGATTTATTAGCAAATGGTATCTAGGACTTGGTGGGCTTGGATTTATGAATTATACATTAGGGCTAGTGGGACTAGTGACCATTATAGTATCGGCCCTGCTAACTGGTGGATATCTAATCCCTATCTTTGTAGATGCCTTCTTTCCAGGACAGGATTACAACTATAATATACTTACCAGTTATGAACCAACAAAATTTATGACCATACCACTGGTCATATTGACAGTAGCTGTAGTTCTATTGGGAATATTTCCAAACTTCCTGATAGTATTCTTTAATGATATAGCTCAAGGTATTCTTTAGGAGGTGTAAGAATGGAAGGGAATTTTATTTTATTATTTCTAATTTTTTTCCCAATAGTTGGAGGGTTTTTGTCCTATTTAATTGGTAGATTTAATAAAGAAGCAAGAAATTATTTTGCTGTTTTCATAGCAGTAGTAGAATTTATAGTAATGATAGGACTTTTTCCATATCTTACGAATGACTTGGCCACTTCCTTCACTTGGTTTAACTTTGCAGGACTAGGCCTTGACTTTACCTTAGATGGATTTAGATTTATATATGGTATTATAACTACGTTTATGTGGCTTGCCACCACTATGTTTTCAGTAGAATATTTTAAAAGTTATAGAAATAGAAATAGATACTACCTATTTATGCTAATAACCCTTGGTGCCACCCTGGGAGTCTTATTTTCTGTAGATTTAGTAACTACTTTTATCATGTTTGAAATAATGAGCTTTGCCTCATATGTAATGGTTATCCATGATGAAAAGGTTAAGTCCATAAAATCTGCAGATACTTATATAGCTGTATCCTTAATAGGTGGTATGGTAATGCTTATCGGTATAATGCTTATAAGACATCATTTAGGAACTAGCCACTTCCTTGAGATAAGTGAAGTTATGGTAGGTTTTGATGGGGATATGAGATCTATTTATACTGGTGGTATTTTGATGATGGTAGGTTTTGGTTCAAAAGCAGGGATGTTCCCTATACATATTTGGCTTCCCAATGCCCATCCAAGTGCACCTGCTCCAGCATCAGCTCTATTATCAGGAATTCTTACCAAAACAGGAATCTTTGGTGCAGCAGTGATTAGCTCCAACCTATTTCTATATGATGCTGTATGGGGGATGGGTATTATGGTGTTTGGCCTTATAACCATGTTCATAGGAGCCTTCTTTGCATTATTTTCCATAGATATCAAGAGAACATTGGCCTATTCCTCTGTTTCCCAGATTGGATTTATTCTTGTAGGATTAGCCATGGAGGGAATATTAGGAGAACATAATGCCCTTGCCATAAGAGGTGCTTTACTTCACATGGTAAATCATTCCCTTATAAAGCTTGTATTATTTATGGCAGCAGGTGTAGTCTATATGAACCTACACGATTTAAATCTTAATAAGATTAGAGGGTTTGGAAGGAAAAAACCATTATTTTTATTTATATTTGCAATGGGAGCATTGAGCCTTATAGGCATGCCATTTTGGAGTGGATTTATTAGTAAGACATTGCTTCATGAAAGTATTGTAGAACATATATGGATGTTTACAGACTATAATATGGAAGTAAGATTTTTCCAGTTCGCGGAAGTCTTGTTTATGTTAACAGGAGGTCTTACCACTGCCTATATGATGAAATTATTTGTGGTGTTATTTGTTGATAAGAATCCTTATAGCCAAGATCAAAATGATTCCTTTAATGGAAGATATATGACTAGTTTATCTACGTTAGGACTCATGGTCCCAGCTATATTACTGTTTATACTGGGGGTATTTCCTGAAATAATGAATGTTATCGGAAAACTAGGTCAGGAGTTCTTCTTTGGACATGATCCAGCCCATCAGGTTCATTATTTCTCATGGGTCAATGTAAAAGGTGCTGTCATATCCTTGTCCATAGGAGTCATCGTATATTTCCTTATCATCAGGAACTTCTTTGTTGGCAAGGATGAAAATGGTCATTTAGAATATATCAATCCTTGGCCTAAGAGTTTAGATCTTGAGGAAAAAATATATAAACCAATACTTGGGAATATACTACCTAATGTGGGCGGTTTTATAGCAAACAATTTGGGAAGTCTGGTTGAACGAATTGCATATGTTGAGTTAGGAGTTTTTAAAGTCGTGGATAATTTATACACAAGGCATTTAAGTATTCATGATAAGGAGGAAAAACCTAATAGATTAAGTAAATTTTTAGAAAGTATAATGCCAAATACAATGGCCTCCAGTTTATTGCAGTTCACAATTGGATTGGTTTTAATACTTATATTGGTAATATTTATGTAAATATTACTATAGCTATCAAGCAAACCTTAAGTTCGCATTCACTGACTGTTTAGGATGGCTGTGTTAGGGCATAAAAAACCCCTAGAATAATATTATTCTAGGGGTAAAATATTTTAATTAATATTTTGGAACTATATTCTCAGCTTGTAGACCTTTTTCTCCTTCAACTACGTCGAATTCAACTTCTTGGCCTTCTTCTAGAGATTTGAAACCTTCTTTTTGGATTTGTGAGAAATGTGCGAAAACATCATTTCCTTCCTCTGTAGTAATAAATCCAAAACCTTTTTCTGCGTTAAACCATTTTACTGTACCATTCATAA